>CAZXVY010000005.1:0-15293 GCA_964644115.1 uncultured Terriglobales bacterium | reverse complement strand
TACGTGCGCACCAGTTCGCCCTTCACCTTCTTGAACATCTCCTGATAGCTGGCGCCGGTGCGGCGCATGTCGTCGGAGTATTGCTCGAGGATGGCGCGCACTTCGTCGTTGATGCGGTCCTCGAGCGCCACTTCGTCCATCATGGCGGCGTTGACCCGGACGGTGACCGAGGCCGGGTTCTTGGCCTCGATGAACTCGCCCGCAATCAGCTTTTTTGTGACTTCGCGGGCCAGGTAGCCCACATAATCCCTGGAAATCAGCATGGTTGAGCTGGAAGAAGCCGGCGCAAACACGAAATTTTAACACAGAGGCGCGGCGAACCTGGGCACGCGGGGCAGCAGATGGGAGGCTCGACGCGAAAACCAAGATCCCTCGGCTGCGCCTCCCTCGTCCGCCGCAGCGGACTCAGTCGGGCTACGCTCGGGATGACAAATCCTGATCGGCATGAAAGGGCCTAAGGAAGAATTGCGGCGGCGCGGAGGGTCGACGCTTCGACGGCGGCTTCCGTTGACCCCTGCCTATGCGCGTGGTAGCTTTAGGCCCGGCGGGAAGCGGCGTTCCGCAAAACAGAGCCCGCCTCGCCGCGGAGAGACAGTATGGATGCGCTGGGACTGATCGAAACCAAGGGTCTGGTGGGCTCGGTGGAGGCGGCTGACGCCGCCGTCAAGGCCGCAAATGTGGTACTGGTCCACAAGGAATACATCGGGGCCGGGTACGTCACCATCATGCTCCGTGGCGACGTGGCGTCGGTAAAAGCCGCCACCGATGCGGGCGCCGCGGCGGCCCGGCGCGTGGGTGAGCTGGTGAGCGTCCACGTGATCCCGCGTCCGCACGGCGACGTGGAAAAATCCCTGCCCATGATCAGTGGGAACGCGCCGGGGGCGAAAAAGGGATCGTTGGGATGATTGTCGAATTTGCGAATTGCCGAATTGCCAAATTGACCTGATCCCTGCGACGGCTGCGCGTCCCGGCCATCAATTCGTCAATTCTGAAATTCGCAAATCCAGCAATTTCCAAGATGGCCGAGCCCTCCCATTCCTCTTCTTCAGATAACCGTTCCGTCGCCGAAGCGCGCGAGCTGGTGGAGCGCGCGCACGCGGCCTTCCTGAAGTTTCAGCATTTTTCCCAGGAGCAGGTGGACAAGATCATTGACGCCATGGCGGAGGCGGCCACGGCTAACGCCGAGTCCCTGGCGCGCCTGGCAGTCGAGGAAACCACGTACGGCCGCGTCGAAGACAAAATCCAGAAGAACCTGTTTTCCTCGCAGCGCGTCTACGCGGCGGTGCGCGCGCTGAAAACCGTGGGCGTGGTGAAAGAAGACCGCGCCCAGGGAGTGATGGAAGTGGCGGTTCCGGTGGGTGTGGTGGCGGCGATCCTGCCTTCCACCAATCCGACTTCCACCGCCATCTACAAGATCCTGATCGCGCTGAAGGGGCGAAACGCCATCGTGGTGAGCCCGCATCCGTCGGCCATCCGCTGCACCTGCGAGACGGTGGCGGTGATGCGCGAGGCGGCGCTGCGCGCGGGCGCGCCGCAGGACGCCATCTGCTGCTTTCAGACGCCGTCGCAGGCCGGCACCCAGGAACTGATGAAGCACCGGCGCACGGCGGTGGTGCTGGCCACGGGTGGCATGGGCATGGTGCGCGCCGCCTACAGCTCGGGCAAGCCGGCGTTTGGCGTGGGCCCGGGCAACGTGCCGGCCTTCATCGAAAAGAGCGCGGACGTCGCCAAGGCGGTGGCCGACGTGGTGTTCGGAAAAACCTTCGACCATGGGACGATTTGCTCGTCGGAGCAGGCGATTGTGGCGGAGGAAGCGGTCCGCGAAAAAGTGATGGAAGAATTGCGGCGCAACCGGGCGCACTTCCTCACTGCGGAGCAGATCGCGACGCTGAGCTCGCAGATGGTCAACCTGGAAGCGCACACGATTAATCCGAAGTTTGTGGGCAAGCCGGCGGCACGGGTGGCGGAACTCGCCGGATTCAAGGTGCCGCCGGAAACGCGGGTGCTGATAGCGGAGCTAGCGGGCGTGGGGCGGGAGTATCCGCTTTCGGCGGAAAAGCTCTCGCCCGTGCTGGCACTTTATTTCGTTCCCGACAAGTCCGCCGCCTTCGACCTGTGCGAGCGCCTGCTGCGCTTCGGAGGGCTGGGACACACCTGCGTCATCCACAGCCGCGACCATCAGGTGGTGCGCGAGTTCGGAGTGCGCATGCCGGCGGGCCGCATCGTCGTAAACAGCCCGGCGCCGCAAGGGTCCATCGGCGCGTCCACCAATCTTTTTCCCGCCATGACCCTGGGCTGCGGCGCCATGGGGGGCAACATCACGTCGGACAACATCTCGCCGCTGCATCTGGTGAACCTGAAGCGCGTGGCGTATGAGTCGCGGCCGGCACGCGGGGGAGCGGTTGTGCCGGCAAAGCCGCCGGCCAGCGTGATCCCGCAGAGCGGGACGCATTGCGCGTGCGAAGGGACGAGCGCGATCCCGCAGAGCGGGACGGCGGCGCCGGCCACGGATCGCGTCGCAGCGGCGCGCGCGGTGGAGCGCTTCCTGGCGCGGCGCGAGACAGAAACACCCGCGCGCAAACCGGAACCGGTCGCGACGGCAGAAGCGAAGCCCGCGGCGGCGACCGCGCCGGTTGTCTTGAAGCCCAAACCGCGGCCGGTGGCGTTTGTGGGCGAGGAAGAGATTCGCGCCGCAATGAAGCGCAAAGAGAAAATCCTCATTGGCCCGAAGACCATCATCACGCCGCTGGCGCGAGATCTGGCGAAGGAGTGGGATGTGCTGGTAAGAGAGTAGCGGCAATTGGCATTTGGCCGCCGACCGCGTTGTTCGACCCCTAACGGACCCTCCGACCGCTAAGTGCCAACCGCCAAGTGCCAACTGCCAACTGCTCGCTCGTGCATTCCCTTCCCATCCGTGGTGAAATAGAAGCGGCATGGCCGACGACCTGAGCAGCGTGCGCGACGACATGATTGCCTTCATCGAAGGGCACGGCATGCAGCGCTTCCACGGCTACGTGGGCGAAGACGTCCAAAGCGTGATGTGGGACGAAGAGGCAGGCCCCGACTCCTGGAAGGACTTCGTGGAGCTGGCCAAGGCGTCGGGCGCTCCCTTCCTGATCATGCACGGCGGGCCGCTGGAGCAGAACGAGTGGGAACTGCTGCTGGCGCGGCTGCGCAAACTGGAGCTTGCCGACCAGGACGACTTGGAGGAAGGGCGCTGGCTGCGCTCCTACATCGGCAAGACCGGCTTCCTGCAACTGGGCTTCGCGCACCAGGGTGTGGTGCTGCTCTACGAGCAGCACACGGAGTGGTACCGGCGCTACCAGTTCCTGCTCGATCTGGTGGAAGAAATGGCCGGCCCCGTGGGGGACCAAGCCGGCGCCGACGACGAAGAAGAGCGCTGAAACCGTGCGCTGGCAGCCCAGGTCGCCGGAGCCGGAACCTTCCTCTCTGGCCGCGCTGGCGCGGGAAGCCAACCTGGATCCCCTGCTGGCCCGCCTGCTGATGGCGCGGGGCGTGAGTTCAGCGGAAGAAGGCTCCCGCTTTCTCCAGCCCTCACTCTCCCATCTGCATGCTCCCGAGTCCATGCTGGGGATGCCGGCGGCGGTGGAGCGGTTGTCGGCGGCCATCGAGCGGCGCGAGAAGGCGCTGATCTACGGCGACTACGACGTGGACGGCACGGTGGCCGTCGTCATCCTGAAGACGGCCATCGAACTGTGCGGCGGGGTGACCGATTTCCACGTGCCCCACCGCATCCGCGACGGCTACGGCATGAAGGGGGAAGTGATCGAGGCCGCGGCCGCGGCGGGCGTGCGCCTGGTGATCAGCGTAGACACCGGCATCCGCGCCTTTGCCGCCGCGGAAGCCGCGCAGCGCGCGGGCGTGGACCTGATCGTGACCGACCATCATCTTCCCGAAGCCACCGAGGGCGTGCCGCGCGCGCTGGCGGTGCTGAATCCCAACCAGGCGGGATGCCCGTATCCCACCAAGGCGCTGTGCGGCGCGGGCGTGGCCTTCAAACTGGCCCAAGCGCTGCTGGTGAAATATGGCCGCGAGCGCGTGCTGCCCTCGTTTTTGAAAATCCTGGCGCTGGCGACGATTGCCGATGCGGTGGCGCTGAGCGGGGAGAATCGCGTCTTTGTCCGGTTGGGCCTCGAGGGACTGCGCTCCGCGGTGAATCCCGGACTGAAGGCGCTGCTGGAAGTAGCGGCGCTGGGCGGCAACCGTCCGCTCACCGCCACCGACGTGGCCTTTCGCCTGGCCCCCCGCATCAATGCCGCGGGGCGCATGGATGTAGCTCAGGACGTGATCGAGCTGCTCACGGTGCGCGACGCGCAGCGCGCCCAGGCCATCGCCGCGCATCTCAACGAGCTCAACACCGAGCGCCAGCAGGAAGAGCGGCGCATTGGCGCGGAAATCGAGAAGCAAATTGCAGAAAACCCGGCGCTGCGCGAATCGTGGTGCATGGTGCTGGACGGCGAAGGCTGGCACCGCGGCGTAATCGGCATCGCCGCCACGCGGGTGGTGGAACGCTACTCGCGGCCGGCGCTGGTGATCGCGCGCGACAGCGGCGAAAACGCCGAAGCCCACGGTTCGGGGCGATCCATTCCGGCGTTTCATCTGCTGGATGCGCTGGAGTCGTCGAAACATCTGTTCACGCGCTACGGCGGACACGCGCACGCGGTGGGGTTTGCCCTGCCCGCCAGCCGCTTGCCGGAACTGCGCGCGGCCATGGAGGAATGCGCGCGCCGGCAGCTCACCCCTGCGGACCTTGAACCTGCGCTGGCGATTGACGCCGAGTTGCCGCTGGAAAGTGTGAACAAGGAACTGCATCGAACCGTGCAACAGCTTGCGCCCTTCGGCAAAGGGAATCCGCAGCCGGTGTTTGTGTCGCGGGGCGTGCGGCTGTTGCAGCCTCCGCAGGTCCTCAAGGTGGAACACATCAAGTTGCGGATCGCCGAGCCGGGGCCCGCGGGAGGCAGCGTGAAGCGGGCAATGGACGCGCTGGGCTGGCGCATGGCGGAGTCCGTGAGCGCGCTGGGCCTGGCGCCGGGGGAGGCGCTCGACGTGGCCTACACCATCGAAGAAAACGCCAACCCGAATTTTGGGGGATTGCAGTTAACTCTGGCGGATGTGAAGAAGGAAAAATTAAAAATTCAAAATTAAAAAGGCAAAAGTAAGAACCAAAAAAGCGAGGACGCCGGTGAGACGGCCGCGGGCAAGATGCCCGCGTGACAGCCGGCGAGGACGCCGGCGCTACGGGCGAGGTCGCCCGCTTCCACACGCGGGACATCCCCGGTGCTCATTTCCTGCTTCTTAATCGCGTACCATCATCTTTATGGCAATGGGTGTCCATGGTCTGCGGAAGGTGTTTGGCGGAGCGGCCATCGTCATCGTGGTGGTGGTGGCGGGGTTTTACTTTGCGCGGCGGATGACGGTGGAGCGGGCGCGGGTGGAAATCCCCAAGAAGTTGGGGCTGGACATCCAGCAGAGCACGGAAGGGTTCACGCTGTCGAAGTCCGAGGGCGGACGGACGCTGTTCACGGTGCGGGCGTCGAAGGCGGTGCAGTTCAAGAGCGGCGGTCGCGCCGAGTTGAAGGACGTGAACATCGTGGTCTACGGTCGCCAGGCCGACCGCTTCGACCAGATCTACGGCGCCGACTTTGAGTACGATCCCGAAACCAGCCAGATCAGCGCGCGGGGCGAAGTCCACATTGACCTGGAAGCCGACGTCAAGGGCGGGGAGCGCGCCGACCAGTCGCCGCCCGAGGAACTGAAGAACCCCATCCACCTGCGGACCAGCGGGCTGGTGTTCAACCAGAAGACGGGGATGGCGGAGACGCGACAGGCCATCGAGTTTCGCATCCCGCAGGCCAGCGGCACGGCGATAGGGGCGCGCTACGACGCGCGGGCCAGCGTGCTGGAGCTGGAGTCGGAGATCCGTGTGACCATCTCCGGCGGGGAGACCACCCAACTAACAGCGGCGCGCGGGGAAGTGACGAAAGAGCCGCGCCGAGCGGTGCTCCATCAGGTGCGGCTGGAGCGCGCGGGCAGCAGCCTGACCGCAGACCGGGTCACCATCTTCCTGCAGAACGACAATTCCGTGGAGCGGGTGGTGGCCGAAGGCAACCTGCAGGCGGCGGAAGAGAGTTCGCGTCTGCGCGCCCCGCGCGCCGAGTTTCTGCTGGGCAAGGACCGGGAGTTGCGCTCGGCGGTGTTGACCGGCGGCGTGGTGGTGGACGCTGCGGGCGAGTCGGACCTGCACGCGGAAGCGGGCAGCGTGCGCATGGAGTTTGCGGACGGCAACCGGGTGGCCCAGGTGGGCGCTTCCGGCAGCACCCGCTTCACGCGGCGCCCACGTCCCGGCAAACGGGCAACGGATGGCGGAGAGCAGGCCATGGAAGTGGTGGCCGAAGCGGTGGACTTTTCGCTGGCCCCTGGGGGCAAGCTGGAGAAGGCGGTGACCAGCGGCGCTTCGCGCATCACTTTGGGGCCGCTGCGCGAGGAGGGCAAGCCGTCGCCGGTGACGGTGGTGACCGCGGGCCGTTTTGAAGCTGAGTTCGCCGGCCGCAACCGGCTGAAGTTGCTGCACGGAGCGCCCCAGGCGCGGGTGGCCAGCAGCTCCCCGGGTGAGCCGGAGAGGATCAGCACCAGCCAGGAGTTGGAAGTGGCTTTCGGGCAAGCGGGAGGCATCAGCAGCATCGTGCAACAGGGCGATGTGCGCTACGCAGAGGGCGCGCGCTCAGCGAGCGCAGACCATGCGCGCTACGCTCCCGCTACCGGCGAACTGGTCCTCACCGGCTCCCCGCGCTTCAGCGAAGGCGCCATCACCACCACGGCGAAGCTGTTGCGGCTGAACCGGAGGTCAGGGGAGGCGTCGGCCGAAGGCGAGGTAAAGACCACGTACTTGTCCACGGGTGGGCGGAGCAGCGACGGATTGCTGACCAGCGGAGATCCCATCCATGTTACCGCGGCCAGCATGACGGCCCGGACGGCGAGCGGAGTGGCTCGCTACCGCGGAGCGGCCCGATTGTGGCAAGGCGCGAATCTGATCGAGGCGCCCAGCATCGAGTTCGACCGCGAGCGGCGGACGCTGGTGGCCACGGCATGGGAAAGCGCCGGCGAGGGCGGCCGCGCTCCCCAAACGCGGGCGGGGTCGCCCGCTTCCCCACGGGTTTCAACGGTTTTCCTGCACACCGACCACAACCGCAAGACCACCCCGGTCACGGTCACGGCCGCGCGTCTGCGCTATGGGGACAACCTGCGCAAGGCGAAGTTTGAAGGCGGTGTGACGCTGCGGGGCGCGCAACTGACCATGACCGCGGACCAGGCGGAGGTGTTCCTGGCAGCGCGCGCAGGTGGTCCGGAGGATCAGCGGCAGGCCAGCCGTATGGAGAGTCTGGTGGCCGAGGGCGGGGTGGTGGTGGAAGAGGGGCGTCGCAAGGCCACCGGGCAGAGACTGGCCTACACTGCGGGCGAAGGGAAGTTTGTGTTGACGGGTAGTGGGGCGAATCCGCCTAGCATTTTTGATGCCGAACTGGGCAGTACAACCGGAGATTCGTTGACTTTTTTTACGCAGGATGATAGGGTGCTGGTCGGTAGCAGCAGTTCTTCGCCCACAATTACCCAGACCCGGGTAAAACGGTAATGCAAGTACTGGCGACCGACGACGTCGGCAAGTCCTATCATGGTCGCAGAGTGGTTAGCGGGGTCAGCCTCCAAATCAAGCAGGGAGAAGTGGTGGGATTGCTGGGTCCGAACGGGGCCGGCAAGACCACAACCTTTTATATGATGGTGGGGCTGGCGGCCCCCGACGCTGGCCGTATCTTGTTCAATGGACAAGACATAACCAGCGTCCCCATGTACCTGAGGGCGCGCCAGTTCGGGCTCAGCTACCTGCCCCAGGAGCCCTCGATATTCCGCAAACTGACGGTGGAGGAGAACATCCTGGCGGTGCTGGAGGCGCAGCCCAGCTCCTGGCACGAGCGCCGGGAGAGGCTGGAAACGCTGATCGAGCGGCTGGGCCTGGGCGCGGTCCGCAAGAACCGGGGGTACGCGCTGTCTGGCGGGGAGCGGAGGCGGGTGGAGATTGCGCGCAGCCTGTGCATTTCGCCTTCCTTTATCCTGCTGGATGAGCCCTTTTCGGGCATAGACCCCATTGCCGTGCTGGATCTGCAGAAGATCATCTCCGACCTGCGGGCAAGCGGTATCGGGGTGCTGATTACCGACCACAACGTGCGCGAAACGCTGAGCGTCACCGACCGCGCCTACATTATTAATGAGGGAAGGATCTTCCGCTCCGGGACGCCCGAGCAACTGGGCAGCGATGCGGAAGTGAAGCGAGTGTATCTGGGAGAGAGTTTCTCCCTGGTCTAGACATGGTCAACCTCGCACCCAAGTTGAACCTGAGAGTGACGCAGCGGCAGATCCTTACGCCCAGCCTGGTGCAGATGGTGAGCGTGCTGGCGCTGAACAAGCTGGAATTGCGCGACATGATCACGGCGGAGATGGTGGCCAACCCGGTGCTGGAAGAGCTGGAGTCGCCGGTACCGACGCTGGACGAAGTGTCGGGCAAAGAAGAGGACCGCAACCGGCCGCAGACCGCGGAAGAAAAAGAAACGGTCAAGGCCGGTGAGAGCAACGATCCCTTCGAGGAGATAGATTTCGGCTCCTACTTCCGCGACTACCTCGACCCCGGCTATCGCAGTCCCAGCATGGAAGAGAGCTCGGATCGCCCGTCGTTTGAGAATTTCCTGTCCACCCCCACCACGCTGACGGACCACCTGATGTGGCAGATAGGCTCCTTGCACCTGAGCGAAGAAGTGCACGCCGCGGCCGAACTGATCATCGGCAACCTGAACGAGGACGGCTACCTGACGGCCAGCGACGAAGAACTGCTGGCGGTGGCCGAGGGCAAACTGCTGACGGTGGAGCCGGAAGCCAAACCTGCGCCCAAGCCGTCCGCGACCGAGGTTGCTGCGGAGATTGCCTTAGAAACAGAAGCCGAATCGGCAGGGCAAGAGCCGGGTGAAAAGCGCGGGCAAGATGCCCGCGCGACAGCCCCGACTGGTCGGGGCGCTACGGGCGCGGGGGAGGGCGCCGGCGCTACGGCGGGGGTGGAACTCCCCGCCAGTGTGCCGGAAAGGAAGGTCTATGAAATGCCGGCGGCGCCGCCGCGCTTCGGGCCCCAGGCCCTGGCCGAGGCGCTGGCGGTGGTGCGGCAATTGGATCCGGTGGGGGTGGGGGCGCGCGACCTGCGGGAGTGCCTGCTGGCCCAGCTGGAATACCAGCAGCAACTGCTGGGGCAGGCGGTGAACGGCGATGCCGAAGTGGGCCAGTGCCTGGCGGACGCCGTGGCCATTGTGCATGAACATCTGAAGGCGGTGGAGGGAAAGCAGTACCGGGAGATTGCCCGGGCCATGGGACGGCCACAGGAAGCGGTGCTGAAGGCGATGGAGTTAATCCGCGCGTTAAATCCCCGCCCGGGCCAGCGCTACGCCGCGAATGAGGCGCAACTGATCGAGCCGGAAGTGGCCTTCGTGAAGCAGGGCGACCAGTACCTGATCGTGATGAACGACGAGGGCGTTCCCCAGCTCCGCCTGAATCACACCTACCGCCGCCTGCTCCGCCAGGGCAGCGCGGACAAGGAAGTGCGCACCTACGTGAAGGAGCGGTATAAGTCGGCCATCCAGCTGATCAAGAACATCGAGCAGAGAAGGCAGACCATTCTGCGGGTCTGCCACTGCATTCTGGAGCGGCAGCGGGGCTTCCTGGACCATGGCATGGAGCAACTGCAGCCCATGATGATCAAGGAAGTGGCGGAGGAGATCGGAGTGCACCCCTCCACCGTCAGCCGGGCGGTGGCCAACAAGTACGTGCACACCGCCCAGGGCGTGCTGGAACTGCGCTACTTTTTCAGTGAAGGGGTGCAGGGGCCGGAAGGCGGCCACACCTCGCTGCTGGTGCTGAAGCAGCGGGTGAAGAAGCTGATCGAAGAAGAAGATCCCGCCCGCCCGTATACCGACGAGCAGATCACCCGCATCCTCCAGTCGCAGGGTATCCAGGTCACTCGCCGCACGGTTGCGAAGTACCGGGAAGACATGCGCATTCCCAGCACCCACCAGCGCAGAGTTAAAAAATAGAGCGGTTGCGGTATCATCCGGGGCTCCCCGGGAGCGGGGCGGCCTTTACAGGAGGGAGTCCATGAACGTGGAGTATACCGGCAGACAGTTTGAGATCACTCCCGCAGTCCGCAAACAGGTAGAACATGGCCTCGCCAAGCTGCAGAAGATCCTGGGAACCATCCTGGACACGCACGTAATCCTGGCGGCGGAAAAGCGCCGCCACATCGCAGAAATTACCGTCAACATCCGTAACCATTCCATCGTGGGCGAAGCTGAGGCGGAGGAAATGAGCGCCGCGGTGGGCGAAGCCCTGGACCGCATTGACCGCCAGGCGGTGGAATACAAGAAGCGATTCCGCGCCCGCAAACGCATCGCGCGCAAGAAGTGGAACGGGCGCGTGCGCAGCGCCGGCGTCCAGCACCAGGCGGCGGTGGGCGAAACCGTAAGCACCGCCGTACCCGTGGTGGTGCACTCCTTTCCGGGCGTGGTACGCACCACGGAAGCGCACGTGGTGCGGGTGCAGGAGGCCGTCGCCCTGCACCCCATGACGCTGGAGGAAGCCATCAAGGAAGCCGAGTTCCGCGACCGCGAGGTGTTCGTCTTCCGCGATCCGGAAGGCCGGGTGAAGGTGCTGCACCGGACGCGCGACGGCAAGCTGGAGTTGATTGAAGCGCCGTAGCTGGAAGCCGTTTTTCCTTTCGGGTTTCTGGTTTCTGGTCAGGCCGGGCTAAGATAGCGGCAAGAACGTGACTGCCGCGCTCGGCCATCGTCGCTGCTTGGTAGGGACGGTGGCGCTTCTTCTCTTTTCTGTTTCCTTGCTGCTGGCGCAGAACCAGCGCGCTGCTAAAGTTCCCGTTGCCGCGAAACCGGATGCCAAGGCGCGCCAGCTTGCCGCGCAGTTGCTGAACGCCGTCTATCTGGAAGACCTGGCGGCAGTGAGCGAGCTGATGAAGCAGGGCGCGGACCCCAATCTGGCGCGCGATGAGGACGAAGCCACAGCGCTGATGGTGGCCTGCGAGTCTGCCCCCTTGGAACTGGTGGCCGCGCTGCTGGACGGCAAGGCCGGCCCCAATCTCACCGACGCCGCCGGCGGCAGTCCGCTGATGACCGCCGCCTACCTGGGGCGCCAGGATGTGGTGGACCTGCTGCTGGCGCGGGGCGCGGAATTGAACGCCGCCGACGCCAACGGCTGGACCGCGCTCACCGTGGCCGTGGCCAACCATGAGGTGGCGACCGCCCTGGCGCTGCTGGCCGCGGGCGCCGATCCCGAAGTGAGCGACCAAAACCGCACCTCGGTGCTGATGCTGGCCGCGGCTGCGGGCCTGGAGGAGCTGCTGGAGCCGCTGCTGGAAGCCATCGCGTGGCCGGAGCGGCGAGCGGGCGGGTCGCCCGCTTCCCCAGCAGGCCCGCAGGGTGCGGCGCAGAATCCGGGTCAGCCCAGCCGGGCGGCGGCGGCGGAAGCGGCGCGGCGCATCAAGGCCGCACTCAACGCCGTGGACTCGGAAGCGTGGACGGCGCTGCACCACGCGGTGTCGCGAAGGCAAGCGGGCGTTGCCCGGCTGCTGCTGCAGCGCGGGTCGGCTTTGGAAACCCGCACCTCGGGCGGGCGCACACCGCTGCTGCTGGCAGCGGAGAACGGCGACCAGGGGATGCTGGGCGTGCTGCTGAAGCGGGGCGCAAACCCGCAGGCGCGCACTCCGGGAGGGGAATCGGCGCTCCTGCTGGCCGCCCGTCGCGGCGACGGCGATGCGGTGCGCGGGCTGCTGGAGGCGGGCTGCAAGCCCAATGATCGCGCGCGCGACGGCCGCACCCCGCTGATCGCCGCCGCGGCGCAGGGCAACAAGGACGCCGTCCAGGCGCTGCTGGCTGCGGGCAGCGATCCTAATGCCAAGACCGCCGCGGGCTGGACGGCGCTGAAGCTGGCGCAACGGAAAAGCGGCAACGAGGAAGTGGTGGCGATGTTGCGGCAGGCGGGGGCGAAGTGAGGAGGGAGGAGGGAGGAGGCAGGAAGTAGGAGGTAGGACGGAGGACGGAGGACGGGTCGCCCGCATCCATGCAAGGCGGGAGTGATACCATTCCGCCGTGCCGGGAAGAAAATCCAAAGGCGGAAAGCTGGTGGCGCAGGAGAGAAAGCGCGGTCCGGGCGGTGGCGCCAGGCGGGGGCGGCCGAAGCGCGAGCTGGTGGTGATTACCGGGATGAGCGGGTCGGGGAAGGCGTCGGTGCTGAAAGCCTTCGAGGACCTGGGTTACTACTCGGTGGACAACCTGCCGGTGGACCTGATTCCGCGCTTTGCCGAGCTGGCGCGGGAGTCGGCGGAGATCCAGCGGGCGGCGCTGGTGGTGGACATCCGCGAAGGCGAGCGGCTGGGCCGGCTGCCGAAGATCCTGCGGTCGCTGCACGAAGGCCTGAACACCACGCTGATTTTTCTGGAGGCCACCGACGCCGCCCTGCAACGCCGCTTCAGCGAGACCCGGCGGCCGCATCCGCTGGACGGAGGCGGGCCGGTGCGTTCCTCGATTGCCGCCGAGCGGCGGCGGCTGCGGCCCATCCGCGCGCTGGCTGACATGGTGGTGGACACTTCGAACTTCAGCGTCCACGAACTGCGCGCGTACTTCAGCGACAAATTCCGGCTGGAGCCTTCGGACAAGAGCATCCTGGTGTCCTGCGTGAGCTTCGGCTACCGCCACGGTGTCCCCCAGGAAGCCGACCTGCTGTTCGACGTGCGCTTCCTGCCCAATCCGCACTTCATTCCTGAATTTCGTCCGCGCACCGGCAAGGACCCGGGGGTGGCGCGCTACATCCGCTCGTTTCCCCAGACCCGGGAGTTCATTTCCCGCATCTCCGCGCTGCTGGTGTACCTGCTGCCCCACTACGTTCGCGAAGGCAAGAGCTACCTGACCATCGGCTTCGGATGTACCGGGGGCCAGCACCGCTCGGTGATGATTGCCGAAGAGGTGAAGCGGCACCTGGCACAGGCGAAATACCGGGTGAAGGTGATCCATCGCGACTGCCCGAAGTAGAGCATCGGGTCATGTGGTCATCGGGTCATGTGGTCATCGGGGCATGTGGTCATCGGGTCATGTGGTCATCGGGTCATGGGATGGTGGCCTCGCTGCTTACTTGAGGCAGGGCCCTGCGTCCAAGAGAGCAAGCTCCATGACCTTGATTCGGGTTCTCTCGCTGATTCTTGTTGCCGGCGTCCTTTCACTTGTGGGCGCACGCGGGGACGCTGCTGGTTGCCAATAACGGCGAGAACACGGTGGCGCTGATGGACGACGCGACGGGCACCGTTCTCAAGACTCTGCCCACCGGCGAAGGCCCGCACGAAATCGCGGTTTCCCCCGACGGCCGCTTCGCCTACATCGCGGATTCGGGCACACCCACAAAGCCCGGCAACACCATCACCGCGGTCGATCTGGGGCGACGTGAGGTGAAAGGGAAGTTCAGGTTGGGCGAGCATCAACCACACGACCTGCGAGTGAGCGCGGACGGCAAGCGGCTGTGGGCGGCTTGTGCGCCGACGCAGAGCGTGGTGGAAATGGACACCGCGACGGGCGCCATCACGCGCACCTGGAAGACGGGAGTGGATGGAGGCTGGATGCTGGCGGCTTCTCCCGACGACCGCCTGGTTTTCGTTGCCCACCTCGAAGGCGGCGGGCTGAGCCTGATTGAGCTGGCGAGCGGCAAGGTGACGCGTGCGGTGACGCCCCAGGGCGAAATGGGATTCGACGTCGCGCGCGACGGCCGCGAAGTGTGGGCGGCCAATTCCGAAAACAGTCAAATCTCCGTGGTGGAGGCGCGCACCGGCAGGATCCTGAGCACGTTTCCGAGCGGCGGGCAGTCGCCGGTGCGATTGAAGTTCACGCCTGACGGGAAGCGCGTACTGGTTCCCACCGCCGACAAGAAACTGATAGTGTTCGACGCTGCAAGGCGCAAACTCGTGGCGACGGTGGAGCTAGAGTTCCGGCCGAAGGTCATCGCGGTCAGCGGCGACGGGAAGCAGGTTTTCATCGGGCACCCATCGGAAGACCGGGTGAGCGTGGTGGATCTGACTTCGCTCAAAGTCGTGCGCACCATCCCAACCGGAAAACGGCCGGACGGAATCGCCTGGGTAGAGTGAACGATGCCATGTGGTCATGTGGCCATCTGGCGAAATCCGATGACCAGATGACCAGATGACGAGATGACCACATCCAGGTGAGTGGCCCACGGCGCCGCGCGGCCCGGTTCGGACTCCGTTACAATCAATGGACGTCAAGTCATTCCGTATCGCGGGAGACGCCTCCGATTCCCGACCACGGTCCCAAAACTCGCGGCGCCTTGGGGCAACTGCTGCGCCTGTTGCGCTACGCGCGCCCTTACGGGTTGCAGGTGGGGGCGTCGGTGGCGCTGATGGCGGTGGTGGGGCTGCTGGATGCGTTCCGCGTCCTGCTGATCGGGCCCATCTTCGATCGCGTGCTGAATCCCGCGTCGCGCTCGCAGGACATCGTGCTGTTCTACATGCCCGGAAGCGGCCGGGCGGTCTTCCTGCAACAGCTGGTGCCGGAGCACTTTACCAACGCGTGGACCATGGTGGCGTTTGCGCTGGTGGCGGCCACGCTGCTGAAAGGCATCCTCGACTACGCCGGCACCTACCTGGTGAACTACGCGGGCTTCGGGCTGATCACCGACCTGCGCAACGAGCTTTATCACGCCATTCTGCGGCGGTCGGCGGGATTTTTTCAGCGGCACTCGACGGGCACGCTGCTCTCCACGCTGGTCAACGACGTCGAGCGGGTGCAGATCGCCATGTCCACGGTGCTGGCGGAATTCCTGCAGCAGCTCTTCATCTTCATCTTTACTGCGGTGGTAGTAGGGCTGCTGGGCGGAAAGCTGGCGCTGGTGCTGGTGCTGTTCATTCCCTTCGTGCTGCTGTCGGCGGCGCGCATCGGCCGGCGGGTGCGCCACACCACCCGCAGCGGTCAGGACAAGCTGGCCGACATCCAGAACATCCTGCACGAAACCATCACCGGCAACCGCATCGTGAAGGCCTTCGGCATGGAAGGCTGGGAGAGCGTGCGCTTCCGCGGGGCCGCGGGCAAACTGTTCCGGGCGAACCTGCGGTCGGTGCGCGCGGCCGCGCCCAGCTCGCCGCTGATGGACCTGATCGGGGCGGGGGCCATGGGGCG
>CAZXVY010000004.1:3685-27078 GCA_964644115.1 uncultured Terriglobales bacterium | reverse complement strand
CACGGATCAGGCGGATGAGTTCCTGGCGGCGCAGGTTTTGCGGCGTGGTGGCGCCGGCGTCGTGGTAGATCTTCTCCTCGACCACGGTGCCGTCAATGTCGTCGGCGCCGAAGCGCAAGGTGATCTGCGCCACCTTGGGGGTCACCATTTGCCAGTAAGACTTGATGTGGGGGAAATTGTCGAGCACCAGCCGGCCGATGGCGATGTTCTTCACGTCGTCCATGCCGGTGGTTTTGGGCAGGTGGCGCAGGGGCGTGTTCTCGGGATGGAAGGCCAGCGGAATATAGGTCTGGAAGCCGCCGGTTTCGTCCTGAAGGGCGCGCAGCTTCAGCAGGTGGTCCACGCGGTCTTCGTGGTTTTCCACGTGGCCGTAAAGCATGGTGGCGTTGGAGCGCAGGCCTATGTGGTGGGCGATGCGCGCCGTCTCCAGCCACTCCTCGCCGTCAATCTTGTGATCGCAGATCACCCGGCGCACGCGCTCGCTGAAGATTTCCGCGCCGCCGCCGGGTAACGACTGCACGCCCGCGGCCTTGAGCTGTTCCAGGGTTTCACGGATTGACAGCTTGGCCCGCTTCGACAGATATGCCACTTCCACCATGGTGAACGCTTTCAAATGAACCTGGGGAAAGCGCTGCTTGAGCCCGGCAATCAGATCGAGAAAGTACTGGAAGGGAAGATCGGGATGCAGGCCGCCGACAATGTGGAATTCGGTGACCGCTTCGCTGTAGCCGGAAGCGGCGGTCTGCCAGGCTTCTTCCAGGGCCATGGTGTAGGAGCCCGGGGAACCTTTTTTTCTTCCGAAGGCGCACAGCCGGCAGGCGGCCACGCAGACGTTGGTGGGATTCAAGTGACGATTGACGTTGAAGTAGGCCAGGTTCCCGTGGCGGCGCTCGCGGACGTGGTTGGCCAGCCAGCCCAGGGCCAGCACGTCGGAGGAGCGGTAGAGATCGAGCGCGTCCTCGCCGCTCAGCCGGCCGCCCGCCAGGACGCGCTCGGCGACGGGCTCCAGGCGCGGGTCGTCAGTGTGAAACGCGTGAGTCTGAAAGGCGGGGGGCTGACACGCGCGGGTCATACGAAGAGGATACAGGACGGGTATCTCCCCGGTCAGCTTGAATTGCCGTGGCCTGGCAGTTCAGAGGCGGGCGAAACTTTCACCGCGAATGAAACTGACGAAATCCGTGGACGGGAAAGGGTTTGGCGCCACTTCCGTCTGCGGCGGTCGCGGGTACTACGGCTTGGTTACGTTGGCGGCCTGCAGGCCTTTGGGACCTTGCTGGACCTCGAATTCAACCGTCTCTCCTTCGTTCAGTGAACGGTAGCCCTCCGACTGGATGGCCGAGTAATGCACGAAAACGTCGCCTCCGCTCTCGCGCTGGATGAACCCATAACCCTTCGTGGCGTTAAACCACTTCACGGTTCCTTTTTCCCTCATTGTGTTGCAAAGCTCCTTGTATAACGCTCGAACTTGGGAACGAAAGCGGTCCTAACGCCCAAACGAAAACGTCCCCTCAGGCCTCAAGCCCTGGGGACGCAGAAGATCAGGGTTTAGAACTGTCCTTCACTTGCCCAAACTCGCGGGGCATTATATGTGCAAAGTCAAGGCAATGGCGCAAATTTCTTCCTCCGGGGCGCTGGAGGGGGCATCTTGGGGCTAGCCGCGCACGAAGCTGTCGGCGGCGACGAAGATGAAGAAAACAAGAGAGATAACACCGTTCATAGTGAAGAAGGCAGCGTCCAGGCGGCTGAGGTCGTGGGCCGAAACCAGGCGATGCTCGTAGAACAACAGCAGGGCTACTACCGGCACTCCGGTGAGCGCCAGCGGTCCCAGATGAAAAGCCCAAACCAGCAGACCCAGCAGCGCCAGCATCAGCAAGTGCAGCAAGCGGGCGATGGTTAGGGCTCGCCGGATTCCAAACGCCCGGGGGATGGAGTGCAACCCGGCGCCGCGGTCAAAATCGTAATCCTGGCAACTGTAGAGGATGTCGAAGCCGGCCACCCACAAGGTCACGGCCGCGGTGAGGATCAGAATGCGAGGATCCAGCGATCCGCGGACCGCAATCCAGGCGGCCGCCGGAGCCATTCCCAGGGCGAAGCCCAGCACCAGGTGGGACCAGCGGGTGAAGCGCTTGGTGTAGGAATAGAGCAGCACCACCGCCAGCACCACCGGCGACAAGTAGAGCGCCAGGCGGTTGAGCTGCGCCGCCGCCAACACCAAGAGGGCGCAGGAGACCACCACAAAGCTGGCGACAAACTGGCGGGAGAGCGTGCCTGCGGGAATCGCCCGAGTGCGGGTGCGAGGATTGGCGGCGTCGAGTTCGGCGTCCGCCAGGCGGTTGAAGGCCATGGCCGCGGAGCGCGCCGCCACCATGGCGACGATGATCCACGCCAGTTGCCGCGGCGCGGGCCAGCCCCCTGCCGCCAGCAGGGCCCCGCAGAG
Organism: uncultured Terriglobales bacterium; assembly: GCA_964644115.1. Lineage (GTDB taxonomy): Bacteria > Acidobacteriota > Terriglobia > Terriglobales > Acidobacteriaceae > CAZXVY01. Next base: position 24,641 of record CAZXVY010000004.1, on the reverse strand, counting down.
TGCAAAGGGCAGCGCGAAGACGGAGTGCTCCCACTTGATCATCTCCAGCGTGGTGCGGACGTTGGCCAACAAAGGCACGGAGAGATTTTACTCACCACGGAGACACTGAGACACGAAGGAATTCAAAATGCAAAATTCAAAATGAAAAATGTAAAAATGCAGTCTTGGCCTCCCGGGCTTGCCTTGGGCTTGTGAATTTTTCCTTTTGAATTTTTCATTTTGCATTTCCGGCCCCTAACGCTCCAAGCTAGAAGCCGCCGCTGCCCACCAGCGGCACAAAGCGGCAGCCGTCGAGGTGGGTAAGCATGGCCACGCCGGACTGCTTGCGGATGAGCTGCAATTCCTGGGAAATCTGCGAGCCTACGGGCAGGATGAGGCGGCCGCCTTCGCGGAGCTGCTCGAACAGCGCCACCGGGACGCTGGGTACGGCGGCGGAAACCACGATGCCGTCGAAGGGAGCGGCTTCCGGCCATCCGGCGCTGCCGTCGCCGGCGCGCAATTCGAAATTGGTGTACCCCAGGCGGGTCAGTGTAGCCTGCGCGCGCTCGCAGAGACCCCTGTGGCGCTCGATGCTGTAGACGCTGCGGCAAAGCTCGCAAAGGATGGCGGTCTGGTAGCCGCATCCCGTCCCGATTTCCAGCACCGCGTCCTCGGGGCGTAGCGCCAGCGCCTCCAGCATGGCGGCGACAATGTAGGGCTGGGAGATGGTTTGGCCCTCGCCGATGGGCAGTGGGAAGTCTCCATAGGCGTCGTCCAGACTGGCGTGGGGCACGAACTCATGCCGGGGGACGCGCCCCATGGCTTCGAGCACCCGCAGATCGCGGATGCCGCGGTCGCGAAGCTGGAGTGTGACCATGGCGAAGCGGCGCGTGTTCGAAGCATCGGTTGGAGAAGCGTCGGCCATGAGGGTGCGCCCTGGGCGAGACGCCCGCGCGACCGCCCGCCGCGGCGGGCGCTACGAAAGCTATCCTACCGCTTTCGCTGGCGGATGCGAATCTCGAACCCCAGCACCCCGTTCGGGTCGCGCACCGCGATCACCGATGGTTGCGGTCGAAAAGCGGAGACTGTACCGTTCGATGAGCTTCTGCGGCCTGCGCGTTGCACCGCGCCAGGCGGACGCCCGGCAAGACCGTTTCCCAGCCCCCCTGCGTCCTTTCTATAATAAAGGTTGGAGCCGGTGATGCCGATGTCTTTCCCCATATCTTTCCCCATATCTTTCGACGACCGCTATTCGCGCCAGTTGCTCTTCCCCGGCATCGGGGAGGAGGGACAGCGCCGGCTGGCACAGGCGCGCGTGATGGTGGTGGGCGTGGGTGCTATTGGATCCGTAACCGCAGGACTGCTGGCGCGCGCGGGCGTGGGCCGCCTGCGCCTGGTGGACCGCGATTTCGTCGAACCGTCGAACCTGCAACGCCAGTCCCTGTTCGACGAAAGCGACGCGGCGGAAAGCCTTCCCAAAGCGGTGGCCGCGGCCCGCAAGATTTCCGCGTTCAACTCGCAGATCGCGGTGGAGCCCGAAGCCACCGATCTCATTCCCCAGAACATCGAGCGCGTGCTGGAAGGCGCGCAGGTGGTGCTGGACGGCACCGACAATTTCGAGACCCGCTACCTGATCAACGATTACTGCGTGAAAAACGGCGTGCCCTGGATCTATGCCGGCGCCGTGGGCAGCTCCACCGTAACCATGAACGTGCTGCCCGGCGAAACCGCGTGCCTGGCTTGCGTCTTCCCGGAAGCTCCGCGCGGAGCGCTGGAAACCTGTGACACCGCCGGCGTTCTGAACTCGGCCGTGAGCCTGGTGGCTTCAATCCAGGCCGGCGAAGCGCTGAAGCTGCTGGTGGGGGCGCGCGACCAGGTGCGCCGAACGCTGCTCTCCTGGGACACGTGGTCCAACCAGCGGGCAGAGATTGGCGCCACCCACCCGCGCCCGGACTGCCGGGCCTGCGGGCGCCGCGACTTCCTGCATCTTGCCGGCGAAGGCCGCCCGCAGATCACGTTGTGCGGACGTAATTCAGTGCAGATTCACGAGCGCCGGCGCCCGGTGGACCTGGCGGAGATGCAGAAGCGCCTGGCGCCGCTGGGCGCTGTCCGCTCGAACGACTTCGTGCTGCGCTTTTCGCTGGACGCGCTGGAAATGACGCTGTTCCCCGACGGCCGCGCCATCATCAAAGGCACCACCGACCCGGCCGTGGCGCGGAGTTTGTATGCGCGGTATGTAGGTTCGTGAATGAGTCGTGTCGTCTACCAACCGCTGGGAGGCACCGTCGCCGGGGACGTGTTGTTGCACCCCACGGTTGTAAAGGAATCCGCTCCCTGGATGGTCTGGCCGGTCACCGTTCTGCCCGTCAGAAAAGCCGCGGTGTCGCTGCAGCGGATCTGCGATTGCGGGACGTCAAAATGCAGTACCATGTCCGGCCTGTTGTCGTGGTTCACGTCTTCAACATGACCACGTCCGTGAACTTCCTGGGCACGGCCGGGGCCGAACCGGACGCTGCTCGCGTCCACCGTGCCCGCGTCGAAATTCGCAGTGGCGAGAATGGCTACTGGCAGGACGCCACTTTCCCTCGGATTCAGCACATTGGGAGAACTCTCCGGTTTGATGTCCACGGTCACGGCAACGAAGCTCACCGGGCCTAATGTGGTTCCCATCATCGAAGTGTCAAAAAAGTCGCCGCTGACTTCGCGCGGGCAAAGCTCCGCTGCAGTTTCCGCGGCCTCTTCATCGGGATATACCGTATCTTGAACAAACCCTCGTACAAAGAAGTGAACCGGACCCGGCGGGCGAGAACTCTTGAAAGAAAAGCCAGTCAGTGAGCTTCCGGGTTTTACTTGGAACAGCCCGGGCAAGATCTGCCCTGATGGTTGACTTGGGTCAACCGCAGCGTGTTCCGATGCATTCCACCCAATCACGGAAGGATCATTGGTAGGGTTCTGATCAGGAGCACCAAAAAACAGGCTCGTCCAACCCCGTGGACTAGAAATCTCCGACATTGGCGGTGTGAAGGAGAGGGCGAAGTCCGCGACTTCTTGCGGGCTTGTAGCTTCGTTGCTGACGGTGTACTCGTAGGTGTAGCTCTGTGTTCCGGCGTCGAAGGTCACCTTGGCATCGACTTTCACCCTAACCAGGTTGGCCAGGGACGGACAAACTAGGGCCTCCTGTGCAGACGACCAGACCGGCACCGCCAAGGCAAATAGCAAAGCTGGGAAGCGAAACATGGGTGCCGCAACCTACTTTCTGCGACGCACGACTGCGGCGAACAAAACGACGAACAGCAGAACCACCACGGTGGCAACAACAACTTCGAGGCCGGGGCGAGGCCAAGCCGCCTTGCGGCTGGGCGTTGGGTTCCTACTGGCGCCCGTCAGTCAAGGATTGGGCGCCGGACCCTGATTCAGGGGCTCGAGAGTAAGCAACAACGTACCGTCGGGCTTAGCCGCCAGCGTGACCTCGATGGTGTTTCGCTGCTGCAAGGAAAGCACGCCACTCAAGAACTCGACCTGTTGGTTCAACTGGCTTGACGACACCACCTCAGTTCCGTTGATCCGAATGCTACCGCTGCTAAGGCGACGGCTTCCGTTTCTCTCTCCGTTGATGAGCCGAAGCTGGAACTGGGTCGCCGGGGCCTGCTCAAAGTCCAGCGTTTCTGTTTCAGTCTGGGGTGCTTGGGTCGAGCGCTCGAAGGACCTCAGGTAGGAAAGCGTCCGGTCCTTCGCCAGGATTCCGCCCGTGTAGCGATACACATGCCGAACGGGTTCGGGCCAGAAGCCTGTTTCTTCATTCGAATACAGTTGCTTGATTTCCCCAAGGCTAACAACCTCCAGGTTTTCCTCGTGATCCAGGTCGAAAACGGTCGTGGTGTAGAGTTCGGTGTCCCCGTCCTCGTCCGTCGGGCCAATGTTGGTGAGGCTCACGCCATTCCACCGGAAGTACCAATCGGCGGTGCCTCCGGTTCTTCCACTAAAGCCGAATATGATCTCCGAGGCGCCATCTCCGTCTAGGTCTACGAGCTCCAGCTCACAACCCTCGCCTAAGCCAAAGTCGAACTGGTCAAGCGAGACCAACGCCACCGATGCATAGCCGCCGTCTGCCTGGCGCTCAAGAACGCTTAGCGCGCCATCCGCGTAGCCGGCCACAATCGTTTGCGCCACGCCATCCCGCCGAGCATACACGGCAAAACACGATTGGCGTCGGAGCTCGTACTTGTTCTCCTGCGCGCGGAGAACGAGCGCCTGGGGGAAATACTGATTCACAACCGCTTTGATAGCGGCGTCTTCGGCGCTGATCTGCGCCCCGGCCTGAAGAGTCGTGATCGAGGCAACGCAAGCGAGAACTATCTGAACCGATAAATGACGTTTGCAGCTCATTGTTGATCTCCAATCTGGACAACTGGCCGATCTGGAATTGGCAAATAGCTTGGCGAACGGATGATAATCACGTCGTAGCCATAGCCGGGAAAACTTGGATTGTAGGATTGGTATGTCCTCTGGAATGCTCGCTGGAGCGCGGCATGACCAGAAAAGGTAGGACTGGATGCCGCTACATCTCCGTTTCTGGCCTTGTACAGCCTGGCCAGGTACCGGGACCCAGGTTCCAGAGACCCGCCACCTGCAAGCAGGTTCTCAGGTGTGTCCAGAAGGAAGCTTGGATTCTGACCCTCATCGGTCCCTGACCAGCCCTCTTGGATGGCCGTCACATACATGACCTGCATCAGGCCGTAGCTGGCCGCCAACGTGAGCTGCGCCGTGAAGTCCAACTGCCCGACCCTTGCGGCCAGCACCTTCTTATTTCGCACATACCGGCTCCAGTGGTACACGTGGTCGTTGAATCTGTAGATGTCCCTTGCTGAAACATACCGGTCATCAGCGCGGAGCAATCTAATCCTGGTGAGTTTGGTCTCCGGGTCGAGGACCAACTCTCCAGTCTCTGGGTCCCTTTCGGGAATCTGGACTTTGTACTTCTGGATGCCTACGACGGCGTCCATATCCTGCTGAAGGAATCTGGAGCCCTCGTCCAATCCAGGGCAATCCTCGTCCGGTATGCGCTTGTCTGGATCAGGGCACGGCAAGAAATTCACAACGGTGTAGCGATCACCAATCGTGGGCAAATTATAGAAGCCGTAAGGTTGGTCGACGTCCACGGCGGCTCGCAGGTTGTCGCCCCGAGAAATATTCAGATCACCGGTCCTCAGGTTCAGCGGTTCGTAGCGCCATGCCGTAGCTGCAAATTCTCCCTCTCGGGCAAAGTGCGCCTTGTAGAACTGCGGCAGGATACCGTGGCGATGCGCCAGCTTGAAAATAGCCGCATCAAGTTCGTTGTTGTCGCCACTCAAATGTGCGGGCTGGTAAGCTTTGATCTGAACCTGAACAAGCTGAATTTGGGGATCGTTGGGTACAACGGTCAGCAGTACCGTTCCCCGATGTACAGCCTGAAAGGGCTTTTGCGTCGCCGCTTGATCGCGATTGTATTCGAGAACGACCTTGGCAGGAAAGAGCCCGCCAGGAGCCAAGCCATTCGGCTCTTCGCGCTGCACTTGGTCGCTGAGGACAAACACGCTCTCTACGGGTACGGGCTGTTGGTTCCCCACCGCTCGGAGTAAGCTCAGCCGCAGTTGCCCTCCAAGTGCAACCTGAGCTACTGGAACTTTTCCTGGTTCGAGCTCGACGCTGGTTATGCTGCCAACTGCCCCAACAATGCTGCCCTCCAGGAAGTTTCTTGCCATCGGCTGCGAAGGCTCGACGGTCACAGTGCGCATTGCGGTCAAGAATCCGGTAAAGGTAAAGACATCGGCTATGAGTTCGACATCCCTCGATTCGGTCACCGAGGGCGCCACCACCTCGACCGGCGCGCTGCCACCCGCAGGAATCGTCACATCCGTGGCACCGAGACCGCTCCTGCCGAACGACACGAACACTGGGCCAGCAGCAGCAGGCGATAGACTGACCGTTCCTATCACCTAGCTCGTACCAGTGAGGATTCGGGTCTGAGTCAGCTCCAGTCGTAGTTCGAGTGGATTCACCGTCACAGTATCCACCGCCACCAGAGTTGGCCCGTTATAGAGAGCGATGGCACGGTACGTGAACGTCGTTGGCACAGAGACCAGCGGGGGCGACGGCATCACTTGACCCTGCACAGTGGTCTGGCCAGGCGCCAGCGGCGGCACTCCGGGAATGACTCCAGCGCCGTCAAAGGTGATGACCGCGCCGTTGTGAGGAGCGGAGAGCACGGCGGTTCCGGTCAAAGCAGCCCCGGTCCCTCCGAAAACGGTGTCGGGCTCGACGGTATATGTCAACTGCGCATGCGCCGGCTCGGAACTCGTGACTGCGAGAACGAAGACAATAAGTGCCCAGACCCTGAATCTCATGGGATCGCCCCCTAATTTGCAAAACAGAGGCCCTTGTAACACGGACGGGGCCGCTCTCAACGTCAGAGGCCTGTTTTGTTCCGGAATTCGGAACAAGGCAATTCGGCACTCTGATAGAGGGGGGGACTATTACGCCTCGCGTATTTTAGATGCGAGAAAGAGGGCAGCCAGTCAATCTGGCTTCCGGCCTCCAGGATCCGGCCCGCGGCCCGCAGCCTGTATGCGCGCTACATGGGGGCGTGAGCGAGTCTGACACGACCGGCTGAATCTGGTATCTTCTAGCCCTCGCCCTCATGGCCAGCCCTGCTTCCACACCCCGCCCCGAGCCTCCCAAATGGTATCGCTGGACGGTGCTGCTGTTCATCAGCCTGGCGATGTTCGGAAACTACTACCTCTACGACTCGCTGGCGCCCGTGGCCGACCTGTTGAAAGAGCAACTGAAGTTCAGCGAGACCCAGTATGGCTGGCTGGCCGGCGCGTATAGCTGGGCGGCGGTGGCGTTTCTTATCTTCGGCGGCCTGATGGTGGACCGCCTGGGCACGAAGAAGTCCACCATGATCTTCGCCGTCATTTGCGCGGTTTCCGGGTTTCTCATGGTGGTCACCACGGAATACTGGGTGATGGTGGGGGGACGCGTGCTGCTGGGGATCGGTGCCGAGTCTCTGATTGTGGCCATTTCCGCAGCCATCGCGAAATGGTTCAAGGGCAAGGAGCTGGGCTTCGCCCTGGGCGTCAATCTTCTGATCGCACGGCTGGGGCAGATTGGAGCCGACTTGTCGCCCACCTGGGCGCGCGCGGCCTACGACAACTGGCGCGACCCGCTGATGCTGGGCGCGGTGCTGGGTTTGACCTGTGTGCTGGGCGCGGTGCTTTATTGGGCGATGGAGTCTCGCGCCGAAGGACGGTACTCGCTGGGGGAGGCCGCAGCCTCGGACAAGCTGGTGCTCGCCGACCTGTTCAAGTTCAGCCGCTCCTTCTGGTACATCACCGCGCTGTGTGTGGCGTTCTACTCGGTGGTCTTTCCCTTCCGCAGTTTCGCCATCAAGTTCTTCATTGAGGCCCACCATGCGGAGCGCGATCTTGCGGGTCAGTTGAACAGCGTCATGCCCATTGCCGCGGCCCTGGTTACCCCGCTCTTCGGACTGCTGGTGGACCGCAAGGGCAGGCGGGCATCCCTGATGTTGGTGGGCACGCTGGTGCTGGTGCCGGTGTTTCCCCTGCTGGCCTATACCCAACTCACCATCCCTCCCGTGGCCATGCTGGGAATTGCGTTTTCCCTGATCCCGGCCATCATGTGGCCTTCGGTGGCCTACCTGGTGGAGCAGCGCCGGCTGGGCAGCGCCTATGCCCTGATGTTCCTCTTGCAGCAGATCGGGGTGGCGGCACTCGATTGGCTGGTGGGCAAAGCCAACGACCAAGCCGGGGCGAGCGCACAGAATGTGGCCGGCTATCTGCCCATGCTGTGGATTTTCACCGCCCTGGGAGTGCTGGCCCTGGGCTTCGCCTTCCTGCTGTGGCGCAACGAAACCGGTCCCGAGGCGGGCGGCCTGGAAACCATCAGGGTGGGCTCGACGTAGCCCCAGTTGACGCCTATGGGGGCGTGATTCTACTCTCCCAGCAAGGCTACCTGTGGCGATAAGGGGCCTTGTTTCAGCAAGGTACCCATGCAACTCTTTGCAGCAGGGGCCGCATCTATTCATGCAGCGGCCCGGGCAAGGTCGGATTGACGCAAACCAGGAAAGCGCCCGGACCAGGTCCTTCGGAAGCGGAAGCTATCGAAGGGGCCAAGAGGGGGGATGCGGATGCGTTTGAGGCGCTTTACGTCTTGCACAAACGCCGCGTCTATTCGCTGTGCCTGCGCATGACCGGAAATCCGACGGCAGCGGAAGACCTGACCCAGGAAGCCTTTCTCCAACTCTTCCGCAAGATCCAAACCTTTCGCGGCGAGTCGGCCTTCTCCACCTGGCTTCACCGGATGTCGGTGAACGTGGTGCTGATGCAGTTGCGCAAGAAGGGCCTGCCGGTGGTTTCCCTGGAAGAAACCATGGAGCCCCAACAGGAAGACGGCCCGCGTCGCGAGTTCGGCACCGAAGACCTGTCGCTGCGCGGCTCCGTAGACCGCTTGAACCTGGAACGGGCCATTGCCGATCTGCCCCCCGGATACCGCTCGGTTCTGGTGCTGCACGACGTTGAGGGTTACGAGCATAATGAAATCGCCGGGATGCTGGGCTGTTCGGTGGGCAACAGCAAATCGCAGCTCCACAAAGCGCGATTGAAGATGCGCGAGCTGCTACAGTCGCAGAAGGCCGGCAAGAGCGGCCGCAAATAGGGGCCGCGGAGAACAGGAAAGCAGTGGGCAACATGAATTGTGCGCAGTTCCAAAACGAGTGTTCCGAGGTCCTGGAGGGAACGAAGACCCAGGCCCAGGAAGAGCACCTGGCATTGTGTGCGGCTTGCCGCGGTCTGCTGGAGGACCTGAGCGAGATGGTCGCGCAGGCGCGCGATCTGCCGCTGCACGAGCCCGGTCCGCAGGTGTGGACGCGGCTCCGCCAGTCCCTGGCGGAGGAAGGGTTGATCCGCGAGGACTTGATCCGCGAAGATCTGGTTCGCGAGCCGGCACTGGCGGCCAAAGCCGGCTGGTCGTGGCCGAGTTTCTCCTGGGCCGACGCTCTGGCCTACGGCTCGGTGGCCGCGATTCTGGTGGTGGCTTTCGGATTGCTGACGCTGCAACAGGCGCCGGCGCCATCTCCTGGGGGCGGCTTGGCCGTCACTCAGACTGCCGCCTCGGGTCCGATTGACGACGACGACCTGCAATTGCTGAAGGAAGTGGAGGCCCGCGTGCCCGATGCGCGGGGCGCTTACGAAACCAGCTTGCGTGAGATCAACACCCAGATCGAAGAAGCTCGCCGCGCGGTCGCGGAGAATCCCAACGATCCTCAGGCGGTACAAGGCCTGATGGAGGCCTACCAGCAAAAATCCATGGTCTATGAAATGGCCATGTCGCGCTCGGTGGAGTAGGATTTGACGGTGCAGGCAGAAACATCGCGACCCGCATGGCGGACTGGCGCAGTAACCGCCGCCCTGCTGCTGTTCCCCCTCCTGGCTTTTTCCGAGCCCGTCAAGAAAGAGTTCCGCTACACGGTCGCGCAGGGCGCCAGCCTTACGGTGGTGAACCTGAACGGCCCGGTGACGGTGCGCGGGGTCTCCAGCCGCCAGATCGTGGTGCTGGCCACCATTCATTCCGGCAAGGTGGAGGTGGACAGCAGCCAGCAGGGCAACCGGGTGGAGGTGTGGTCGCACTTCACCGATCAAACCACGGCCGCGGAACGCCGCGTGGACTATGAGATTACCGTGCCGGTGAGCACCAACGTGAACGTGCGCGCCGCCGGCGGCCCCATCCGAGTAGAGCGGCTGCGCAGCGAAGTGGTTCTGGAGGGCGACGAGGCCCAGATCGAGGTGCAGGACGTTTCCGCAGGTCATGTGCACGCGCGCACGCTCAACGGGGCCATCTCGCTCACCAACATCAGCGGCACGGAAGTCGAGGTCCGCTCGGCCTCGGGCGACATCCGCCTCAGCCGGGTTTCCGCCACCAGCGTGAAAGTCACCGGAACCAAGGGCAATATTTATTACGACGGGGAGTTTGGGCTGGGCGGCGTCTATGCGCTCTACAACCACTCCGGCAACATCGAAGTGGCGCTGCCCGAAACCGCGTCCGTAGACCTGATGGCGCGCTCGCAGAAAGGCTCGGTGCAGAACGAAGTCCCCATGCGGCCCAAGCCGCGTACCGCCTTCAACGCCCGCGCCGGCAGTACCTTTGTCGGTACTTCCCACTCCGGTTCCTCCTCGGTCCAGCTCCAGACCTTCAGTGGTACAATCCGCGTAAAAAAGGCAGCCGAGTAAAAAACTTTTGTTGAGGAAAATTTCTTGCCGGAAGCAGGCCGGCGCCTTGCCTCCGGCATGAAGAAGGCAGGGGCACCGCGGACCGTGTTCCTTACCGGCTTCATGGGAGCAGGCAAGACCAGCGTGGGCCGGGCGCTGGCCCGGCGGCTGAGTTGGCGCTTCGTGGACCTCGACCAGCGCATCGAAACACGGGAAGGAAGCAGCATCGCAAACCTGTTCCAGCAGCGGGGTGAATCCGGTTTCCGCCGAGCCGAGAGCGCAGCCTTGCGCGGCCTGCTGGCGGACCTGAAAGGTTCGCCGGCCACGGTGGTGGCGCTGGGCGGCGGCACCATTCTTCCGGCTGGCAACCGCAGCCGCCTCCGGCAGCACCGCGGCCTGCTGGTCTTTCTGGATGCGCCGCTGGGCACGCTGCAGGCGCGCTGCCGGCGCAGCGGGCGCAAGCGTCCGCTGTTCGCAGACGACCAACAATTCCGGCAGCTTTACGCAACCCGGCTGCCGCTTTACCGGACCGCGCCGCTGCGCGTCAGCACGTGGCGCAAGCGTCCGCGGACCGTGGCCGCAGAAGTGGCCGCAGCCCTCGGGCTGCGGGCCGAAGGGGAGGTCAGGTGAAAAACTTGCAGTTGGCAGCGGTAGCTGCGGCTTTGGTGCTGGTGGCGGCGCTGAACGCGCCCGCCGGCGAGAAAGTCCAGAGCAAGGTGGTGGACTCCGGCTCCTTCGGCATCTTTGTGCAGGGCCGGCGCGTAGCCACCGAGACTTTCGAGATCACCGAGAAGCCGGAAGGCAGCCATGCGCGCTCTACCTTCAAGACGGCGGACGGCACCTCCAGCCAGACCTCCGATCTGCACCTGCTTCCCAACGGCGACCTGCGCCGCTACGAGTGGCGCGAGGAAACCCCGAAGTCCCTGGTGGTGGTGGAACTGAAAAACGACTTTGTGGTGGAGCAGATAACCATGGGCGACGCCGAGAAGCCCACCGAGGTCCCTTTCCTGCTCTCGGCTTCGACCGCAGTGGTGGATGACAACTTCTTCGTCCACCGCCAGATCCTGGCGTGGAAATACCTGGCCTCGGGCTGTGCGCCGGGCTCGGCTTCCGCGCAGGGCTGCGTGTTGCAACCTGCCAAGTTCGGAGTCATCGTGCCGCAGCAGCAGCGCCCACTGGTGATTTCCCTGGAGTATGCCGGCAAGGAAAAGCTCGCACTGGCGAGCGGCGAGCGCGAGCTGCAGCGCTTCAAGCTGGAAGCCGAAGGCGCGGAATGGACGCTGTGGCTCGACCCGCAGCGCAAGCTGGTGCGTGTGCTGATTGCCGCGCAGAACATCGAAGTGCTGCGCGACTGACCCCACCCCGCAGAATGACGTAGAGGGCCCCAGAGAGTCTTCCGTGGCGCATCCTTACTAGTCCGCAAACCCAGGAATCCGCAAAGCCACGCGTATAATTACGCCGCCCGACCCCGCACGGCGGGGCGGCCTTGCCCACTGCTATGACTGCTCCGCAGCGCTCCGATCTGTTTGCGCTGGTCCTGACCGGCCTGGCGCTGTATGCCGCCTACCTGACGCGCGGCGTGCTGCTGCTGATTTACGTCGCTGCGCTGTTCGCCGTGGTGCTCTCGCCGGCGGTGCAGGCCATCCGCCGGCTGCGCATCGGAAGCTGGCATCCAGGGACGGGAGTGGCGCTGGTGGTGCTGCTGCTGGGCGGCGCGGCGATTGTGGCCGGACTGTTTGCCTTTGCCGTCCCGCCCATTTACGAAGACGCCCGCGGATTGGCGGCCGACTGGCCGCGGCACGCCAAGTCGCTGGGCGAGCGCATCCGGAGCCTGCCTTTTGCCGGGCAGTTCGACCCGGCTTCCCTGCAGCAGTACGCCGATGAAGCAAGCTTAACCGCCTTCGGAATTTTCACGCGCCTGGCGGGCGGCGTGTTCTGGCTGATGAGCTGGCTCATCCTCACCATCTACTTCATCCTCGACGGCGAGCGCGCTTTCCATTGGGCCATGTCCATGGTGCCGGGCGACGCGCGACCGCGCCTGGAAGCCACGCTGCTGCGCGCCCAGAAGCGCATGAGCCTGTGGCTGGCGGGCCAGGGTACGCTCATGCTGACCCTGGGCCTGCTGAGCGCGCTGGTGCTGGGACTGCTGGGTGTCCGCTACTACTACGCGCTGGCCGTGTTCGCGGGACTCGCCAACCTGGTGCCCATCGTGGGGCCGGCGGCGACGGTGGTGGTGGCGGGCGTGGTCGCAGTGATTGACGGCTGGGGCAAGCTGGCCGCCGTGGTCGCCTTCTACATCATTTATCAGCAGGTGGAAAACGCAGTGCTGGTGCCGCGCATCATGAAGTACACGGTGGACCTGCCGCCGCTGGCCATCATCTCCGCGCTGTCCCTGGGGGGCGCACTAGCGGGAATGCTGGGCGCGCTGATCGCCGTCCCCAGCGCCGCGCTGGCCGCGGTGCTGATTGATGAGTATTTGGTGAAGAAGGACAGCGGCTAGGGGTTAGTGACTCGGGGCGGTGACGGAGATCTTCCCACCCTGTCACTCCAAAAGCGGGAGCGACAAGGGTGGGGCACCCGCGCTTCCACACATTCAGCGTTTGCTCACATCGGTGTTGCGCAGAAACTCGGCGGCGGCTTCGGGCAGGACGGTGTTGATGAACATGCCGGAGCCCAGCTCGAAGCCGGCAACTTTCGTCAGCCGGGGGATGATGCTGATGTACCAGTGGTAGTGCTTCTCGCCCTCGGTTTCGGGAGGGCCGGTGCGGACGGTGTAATTGAAGTCGGGATTTTCGAGGCCCCAGTAGAGCTTGGCCAGAACGGTCTTGAGCACGCGGCCGAGGTCCAGGATCTCGGCTTCTCTGATTTCGCCGAAGGAGGCCATGTGCCGCCGCGGATAAATATGCGTGGCGAAGGGCGTGCCTGAGGCATAGGGCTCCATGGCCACAAAGTGGTCGCTGGTGAGGACGATGCGGGTCTTTTCCTCCAGTTCTTCTTCCATCACCTGGCAGAAAATGCAGCCGCCGAACTCGTCGTAGTAGCGCATGGCTTCGTGCATGCGCATGCGCACCTGGGTGGAGATGATGGGGGTGGCGATCATCTGGCAGTGGGGATGCTCCAGGCTGGCGCCCCCAGCGGAGCCGTGGTTCTTGAACAGGATCACGTGGGCGACGCGCGGGTCAGCGTGCGCGGCCTGAAAACGGTTCTTGAACATGCGCACCACCTCGGCCACCTGGGCGTCGGACAGCAGGGCGGTGGTGAGGGAGTGGTCGGTGGTTTCCGCGATCACTTCGTGGATACCCACCCCGTTGATGCTGCGCCGGGAGCGGTGGATGGTGCGCTCCGGCTGCCCTTCGCGGGCCAGCGCGGCAAACTTGTTGGGCACCACGCGCACCTGCCAGGGGCCGTCGGCGGGATGCCGCGCCACTTCCGGAGGCGCCTGGGCCTCGTTGCCGGGACAAAAAGGGCAGTTCGCCGCATAGCGGTCCAGCGGTTTCACGTCGCGCTTCACGATCATCTGGTCGGGGCGCTTGGCGCGCTCGGTGGCGATGATCACCCACTCCTTGGTGAAACGGTTCTGGCGAAGCTCCGGCATGGCGTAGCCCTCGGGCGCAGTAGCGGAGTGCGGAGCATATCAAAAACAGTCGCTAGTCGTCAGTCGTTAGCCGTTAGAAGAGGCCGGAGGTAGGCATTTGGCATTTGGCAGTTGGCCGCGGCAGGTCTGTGGAGGGCATGGGGGCAAGGCCATCCTTCTGATGGCCAAGTGCCAAAGGCCAAGGGCCAACGGCGAAGACTGGAGCCCGAGGGCTGAGATCTGACTGCTAATGGCTGAGTGCTGACGGCTGTGGTTCCAGCTAACGACTGCCGGCTGACGACTGCCGACTACGGTAGAATCCGATAAGCGCGATGGAACAGAAGAAAGAGCAGAAGAAAACTGCGGTGGGGATCCTGGGCGCGACCGGCGTGGTAGGACAGCGCTTCATCCAGTTGCTGGAGCAGCATCTCTGGTTCGAGGTGGCGTGGCTGGCGGCGTCAGAACGCTCCGCCGGACAAGCCTATGGCGATGCCGCGCGCTGGCGGCTGAAGACCGCGCTCCCGGAGCCAATCGCCGCCATGACCGTATCGCCGGCGCAGCCTGAGGGAGCGCCGCGGGTGATCTTCTCGGCGCTGGACGCGGCGGTTGCCGCCGAACTGGAACCGCGATTTGCGGAAGCGGGGTGCGCGGTGGTTTCCAATTCCTCCACGTTTCGCATGCGCACCGACGTTCCGCTGGTGATCCCCGAAGTCAACCCCGATCACTTGAAGCTGCTGGAATGCCAGCCCTGGAGGCGCAAGTCCGGCGGGTTCATCGTGACCAACTCCAATTGTTCGGCCATGGGACTGGTGGTGGCGCTAGCGCCCTTGCAGCGGCGTTTCGGCCTGGAACAGGTTTTGGCCGTGACCATGCAGGCGGTGAGCGGCGCGGGCTATCCGGGCGTGCCTGCGCTGGACATCCTGGGCAACGTGATTCCCTACATCGCCCAGGAAGAAGAAAAGATGGAAGCGGAATCGCTGAAGATGCTGGGGCGTCTGAACGGCGCGCGGGTGGATGACGCCGGTTTCGCCATCAGCGCGCAGTGCAACCGCGTGGCCGTGGAGGATGGACATCTGGAGTCGGTGTCGGTGCGGCTGAGGGAGAAAGCGAAGGCCGAGGAAATCGTGGCGGCGTGGAAGGAGTTTCGCGGCGAGGCTGAGGTGTGCGCTCTGCCGTCGGCGCCTGCGCTGCCGCTGGTTTACGATGCCGCGCCGGACCGTCCGCAGCCGCGCCTGGATGCGGAGCGCGGACGCGGCATGACGGTGTCGGTGGGGCGGCTGCGTCTCTGCCCGGTGCTGGAGTGGAAGTTCACCGTACTCTCGCACAACGTGATTCGCGGGGCCGCGGGCGCGGCCCTGCTGAACGCCGAACTGCTGAAAGCGCGCGGCTACCTGGACGCGGTTTCCTGAATCGCCATGATCGTGATGAAGTTCGGCGGCACCTCGGTTGAAAATGGCGCCGCCATCGAACGCGCTGCTGCCATCGTCCGCGAACGGCTTCCGCAGAAGCCGGTGGTGATCGTCAGCGCGCTGGCCAAAGTGACCGACCAGCTCGCGGCCATGAGCAAAGCCGCGGGCGCCGGTGAGCGCGACGCGGCGCTGGAGATGGCGCGCGCGCTGCGCGAGCGCCACTACACCACTGCGGGAGAATTGCTGGGCACGGGACTCTTCACCCGCATCCACGCCGAACTGGAAAGCGACTGCGACGCGCTGGAAGAACTGCTGCGCGGCATCGCCGCGGTCGGCGAATTGACGCCGCGCACTCAGGACAACGTGCTGGGATTCGGCGAGCGTATCTCGAGCCAGATCGTCACGGCGGCGTTTGCGGCGCGCGGCGTCCCGGCGAAGCTGGTGGACGCGCGCCAGACGATCGTCACCGACGCAACCCACACCCGCGCGGTCCCGCTGTTCGACGAGACCAACGACCGGTTGCTGGCCACTGTGGGGCCGCTGGTCTCCGACGGCTGCGTGCCGGTGATGGGCGGCTTTCTGGGCGCGACCCGCGAGGGCGTGCCTACCACGCTGGGCCGCGGCGGATCGGACTTCACCGCCGCCATCGTGGGCGCCGGGCTGGGCGCCGAGCGCATCGACATCTGGACGGACGTGGACGGCATGATGACCACCGACCCGTCGCTCTGCCCGGACGCGCACCGCATCAAGGTACTCAGCTTCGACGAGGCCGCGGAGCTGGCCTACTTCGGGGCCAAGGTGCTGCATCCGGCCACGCTGCTGCCCGCCATCCAGAAAAATATTCCCGTCTACATCCTCAACTCGCGCAATCCGAAATGCGAAGGCACGCGCATCTCGACGCACGCGCCCAAGTGCGCGAACACCTTCAAGGCCATCGCCGCCAAGAAGCGCATCACCATTGTGGACGTGGCCGCGCCGCGCATGCTGCTGGCGCACGGGTTCCTGAAGTCCATCTTCGAAGTGTTTGACCGGCACCGCTGCGCCGTGGATATGGTCTCGACGTCGGAGGTCAGCGTGTCGCTCACCGTGGATTCGAACGAAGCCATCCCCGCCATCGCCGCCGACCTGGCGAAGATTGCCGACGTGAAGTACGAAGGGCGCAAGGCCATCGTGTGCCTGGTGGGAGAGAACCTCCGCGCAACGCCGGGCATCGCGGCCGCGGTCTTCGGCGCCATCCCCGACGTGGGGGTGCGCATGATTTCCCAGGGCGCGTCGGAAATCAACCTGAGCTTCGTGATTGACGAAGCCGACGTCCCCGGCGTGGTCCGCCGCCTGCATCAGAAGTTCTTCGCGCAGGTGGATCCCGAGGTGTTCGCATGAAGGTGGTCGCATGAACCTACTGGTGCTGGGCAAAGGCAAGACCGGGTCGCTGGTGGCCGAAGGGGCACGCGAACGCGGGCACACGGTGCGCGTCGCGGGCAAGAGCGACAACCAGAACGGCGCGGCGCTCACGCGCGAGCACCTGGCGAACGTGGACGTGGTGCTGGACTTCACCACTCCCACCGCCGTACTGGACAACATCGCGGCCTGCGCCGCCGCAGGGAAGAACATGGTCGTCGGAACAACCGGCTGGTACGACGCGCTGCCACAAGTGCGCGAACTGGTGGCACAAGGCGGGATCGGGTTCCTGTACTCGGCAAATTTTTCCGTGGGCGTGAACCTGTTTTTCGACATTGCGCGCACGGCCGCGGCCACGCTCCGCCAGGGCTACCGCGGAAACCTCGTCGAGCGGCACCACATCCACAAGAAGGACGCGCCGTCGGGTACCGCCGTGAAGCTGCGCCAGATCATTGAAGACGCTTCGGGCGCGCGCCTGGAGATTGCCTCAGTGCGCGAGGGCGAGGTGGTGGGCACGCACATCATCGAGCTCGAGTCGGCGAGCGACAGCATCACCCTGACCCACGAAGCCAAATCGCGCCGCGGCTTTGCCGAAGGCGCGGTGCGAGCGGCGGAGTGGATTAAAGCGAAGAAGGGATTCTTTGAGTTCAAGGATGTGCTGGGATAGGTGCCAAGTCTCAGGTGTCAGGTTTCAGGTATCCTTCTTTCTATGAAAGTTCGCGGCTGCGGAACTGCTCTCGTAACTCCCTTCAAGACCGACGGCTCGATTGACGAGCCGGCGCTGCGCGCACTGGTTGCGTGGCAGGTCGAGTCGAAGATTGATTTCCTTGTCCCCTGCGGCACCACCGGCGAGACGCCGACGCTTTCGCGCGAGGAGTGGCTGCGGGTGATCAAGGTCACGATTGAAGTGGCGGCGGGGCGCGTGCCCATCGTGGCCGGAGCTACGTCCAACGCCACGCAGGAAGCGGTGGAGAAGGCGCGCACGGTGGCGGCGATTCCGGGCGTGGACGCCATCCTCACGGCGTCGCCGTATTACAACAAGCCTACGCAGGAAGGGCAGTACCGGCACTTCCGCGCCATCGCCGAGGCGGTGTCGAAGCCGCTGGTGCTGTACAACGTGCCGGGACGCACGGGCGCGAACCTGGAGCCGGCCACGCTGGCCCGCCTGGCGGAGATTCCCAACATCGCTGCGGTAAAGGAAGCCAGCGGCAACCTGTCGCAGATTGCCGACGTCTTCAACGCTGTGCCGGACGACTTTCTGGTTTTTTCGGGCGACGATGCCGTGACCCTTCCGGTGATCTCGCTGGGTGGGGTGGGCGTGATTTCCGTGGCCTCCAACGAGATCCCGCGCGAGATGGCCGAACTCACGCGTGCCGCGCTGGCCAATGACTGGACCACTGCGCGCCGGCTGCACCGCAAGTATCTGGCGCTGATGCAGGCCAATTTTATCGAGTCGAATCCCCTTCCCGTGAAGGCCGTCCTGGCCATGATGGGCCGCATTGAGGAGGTCTACCGCCTGCCACTCTGCCCCATGAAGAAGGACACGCGGGCGAAGCTGGAGAAGATTGCGGCGGAAGCGGGAGTGGTGGCGCAGGCCGTGGGAAGATGATGGGCGATTGGTAATTGGCAATTGGCAATTTGTAATTGGTAATTGGTAATTGGTAATTTTCCACGCCCTGTCTTGCAGCCTGGTGACCCTGGCTCGGAAGATGTGAGATCCCAAATTACAAATTACCAATTACCAATTACAAATCCTCTATACTTGCCCGCCATGCAGCAACTGAAGGCCGCGATTGAGCGCCTGTTCGCGCTGGGCAACGACGTGAAAACCGAGCGCGAGGAGGCTTTGCGCGTGTTCGGCGAATTTCGCGACGCACTCAGCCAAGGCAAAGTTCGTGCCGCGGAGAAAGTGGACGGCGCGTGGCGCACGAACGCGTGGGTGAAGCAGGGGATCCTGCTGGGATTTCGGCTGGGCGAACTGGCGGAACTGGGTGATCCGGAAGTTCTTCCCTTCGTGGACAAAGATACTTTTCCCGTGCGCCGCTTTCGCGCGGGTGAGGGCGTGCGAGTGGTGCCCGGAGGGTCGGCGGTGCGCGCGGGCGCGTACGTGGCGCCGGGTGTGGTGTGCATGCCTCCCATGTACATCAATGTGGGCGCGTACGTGGACGAAGGCACGCTGATTGATTCCCATGCGCTGGTGGGGTCGTGCGCGCAGGTGGGCAAGCGGGT
Source organism: uncultured Terriglobales bacterium (assembly GCA_964644115.1). Taxonomy (GTDB): domain Bacteria; phylum Acidobacteriota; class Terriglobia; order Terriglobales; family Acidobacteriaceae; genus CAZXVY01. The sequence goes on along the minus strand of CAZXVY010000004.1, from coordinate 5,790 downwards.
GCACGTGAGCGCGGGAGCGCAGATCGGCGGCGTGCTGGAGCCGGTGAATGCGTCGCCGGTGATCATCGAGGACGACGTCCTGGTGGGCGGCAATTGCGGCGTGTACGAGGGGACGCTGGTGCGCAGCCGCGCGGTGCTGGGCGCGGGAACCATCCTCACGCGTTCCACGCCGCTCTACGACCTGGTGCGCGGCGAGGTGTACCGCGCGCAGGGCGACACTCCGCTCACGGTGCCGGAGAACGCGGTGGTGGTGCCGGGCGCGCGCAAGGTGGAGCGCGGCAAGGCATCCGAGTGGGGACTATCGCTCTACGCTCCGGTCGTCGTAAAGTACCGGGACCAGAAGACCGACCGCGGCATCGAGCTGGAAGATTTGCTGCGATGAAAGCTGCATGGAGGGACACGTTCCATGAACATGAAGAAGCTGGGTGTTGGCATGGCAATGGGCCTGGTGGCCGGCGTGGTGGCCGGGCAGCAGCTCGATAATTATCCTGTTGGACTGGGGCTTGGCGTGGTGGTGGGCGTGGTGATGGGAGTGATCATGAGCATGAAGAAGAAGGAGTAACGATTCGAACGCGGGCGAGTCGCCCGCTTCCACACGCTTCCCGGGCGCGGGCGGGTCGCCCGCTTCCACACCATGACCGAACCTCCTGCCGACAAAACGGCCGCGGCGAATCCGGAGGCCGACGCCTTTGAGCGCGAACTTACCACCGACCTGAAAGACGAGACTCCCGACCGCCCGCGCGGGTGGCCGCTGCACCAGCGCATCTTCATCGGATTGATGGTGGGCGTGGCTGCCGGCTTCGGCGCCAACCTTGAGCTGGGCGGGTCGCATTGGGCGGTGGAGTGGACGGTGCGCAACATCACCGAGCCGGTGGGCACGCTCTTCCTGCGCACGCTGCTGATGATCGTGGTGCCGCTGGTGTTTTCCGCGCTAGTCGCGGGGGTGGCGGGCGTGGGCGACATCCGCAAGCTGGGCCGCATGGGACTGCGGACCATTGTCTTCACCGTCGTGCTCTCGGCCATTTCCGTAGGCATCGGGCTGGGGCTGGCCAACACCATGCAGCCGGGGCGGCGCATGGATCCGGCCACGGCCGCGCAACTGCGCGAGCGCTACGGCAGTGATGCCGCATCCCGGGTGGCTGCGGCAAGGAAGATGGACGAGGGCGGCAAAGAGTCGGCATTGATGATCGCGGTGAAGACGCTGGTACCCGCCAACCCGGCGACCGCGGTCAGCAGCGAAACTCCCAACATGCTGCACCTGATGTTCTTCGCGGTGATGGTGGGAGTGGCCATCACACTGGTGCCGCAAAGAGTGGCCGCACCGTTCACGACGGTGATGGAAGCCACTTTCCACATCAGCGCCAAGATCGTGGACATGGTGATGCGGCTCGCGCCCTACGCCGTGGCCTGCTTGCTGTTTACCAACACCGCCCGCTTCGGACTGGACCTGGTGGCGGCGCTGCTGTGGTTCATCGCCACGGTGCTGCTCGGCCTGGGCCTGCACCTGTTCGGCGTGTATTCGCTGGTGCTGGTGGTGCTGGCGCGCATCTCTCCCCTGGAATTCTTCCGGCGGGTGAAGACGGCCATGCTGACGGCGTTTTCCACGTCGTCGTCGAACGCCACGCTGCCCACGGCGCTGCGCGTCTCGGAGGAAAATCTGGGCGTGCCCAGACAGATCAACAGCTTCGTGCTCACCGTGGGTGCAACTGCCAACCAGAACGGCACGGCACTCTACGAGGGCGTCACCGTGCTGTTTCTGGCGCAACTATCGGGCGTGGACCTCTCGCTAAGCCAGCAACTCCTGGTGATGTATCTCGCCATCCTAGGCGGCGTGGGCACCGCAGGCGTGCCCTCAGGCTCGATTCCGTTCATCGTGGTGGTGCTGGCCACAGTAGGCGTGGACCCCGGCCTGATCGCCGTGATCCTGGGCGTGGACCGCATCCTCGACATGTGCCGCACCACCCTCAACGTTACCGGCGACCTGGTGGCGGCGGCGTACGTGGCGCGCGCGGAAGGGTATGAGCTTTTGAAGACAGCAATAAGCAATAAGCAATAAGCAATAAGCAATTGGCAATTGGCAATTGGCAATTGGCACTTGGCCAACG
>CAZXVY010000004.1:0-3675 GCA_964644115.1 uncultured Terriglobales bacterium | reverse complement strand
GCGACACGGCGATCGCGTCGGTCTCGAATCGTGCGCCGTTGGCCAACGCTGGCCTGTTCGAGCTCGTCAGGAGCAGGACGCAGGCCGCCGGAGGCCAAATGCCAAGTGCTAATTGCCAAGTGCCGGATGCCAACGACCACCGACGAGCGACTGCCGACGAACGACTGCCGTGTTAGCATCGAAGATTCAACATGCCCTCTGGAAAACTACAGGTAATTCCCCTCGGCGGACTGGGCGAGTTCGGAATGAACTCGATGGCCGTGCGCTGGGGCGACGACATCGTGGTCATCGACGCCGGACTGATGTTCCCGGAGTCGGAACTGCTGGGTGTGGACATCGTCGTCCCCGACATCACTTACCTGCTGGAGAACCGCGCAAAGGTCCGCGCCATCCTGCTCACTCACGGCCACGAAGACCACATCGGGGCGCTGCCCTGGGTGCTGAGCGAACTGAATGTGCCGGTCTACGGCACCGAGTTCACCCTGGCCCTGGTGGAAGGCAAGCTGGAAGAACACGAACTGCTGGACAACGCGACGCTCAACGAGATGCAGCCGGGCGAGCGCTTCCGCCTGGGGCCCTTCACCATCCATCCCATTCAGGTCACGCACAGTTTGGTGGACTGCGTGGCGCTGGCCATCCACACGCCGCTGGGCGTGCTGCTGCACACCGGAGACTTCAAGGTGGACCCCACGCCCACCGACAGCAAGCTGTTCGACCTGCACACCTTCGCGGAGTACGGCAAGCAGGGGGTGCTGGCGCTGTTTCAGGACTCGACCAACGTGGAGCGTCCGGGCTACACGCCCAGCGAACGCGCGGTGCGGCGCAAGCTGGACGACGTGTTCCAGACCACCAAGCGGCGGCTGTTCATTTCCTGTTTTTCATCCTCGGTGCACCGCATCAAGCTGGCGTCGGAGCTGGCCTTCGAGCACGGCCGCAAGCTGGCCTTCGTGGGGCGCTCGATGAACGAAACCTCGGAGATCGCCGAGGACCTGGGTTACCTCGACCTGCCCCAGGGACTGGTAGTGCATCCGGGCGAAATGCGCGACCTGCCGCCGGAAAAGTGTTGCGCGCTGATCGGCGGGACGCAGGGCGAGCCCATGTCGGCGCTGTACCGTGCCGCGGTGGACAACCACAAGCACGCGCGCATCGAGCCTGGCGATACGGTTGTGCTCTCCTCGCGCATCATCCCCGGCAATGAGAAAAACATCTACCGCATGATTGACCACCTGTTCCGCCGCCAGGCGCACGTGGTCTACGAGGACGGCACGTCGCCCCCGGTACACGTGAGCGGGCACGCCAGCCAAGAGGAGTTGAAGCTCATCATCAACCTGGTGAGGCCGCGCTACTTCATTCCCATTCACGGCGAGTACCGGCAACTGAGCCGGCACGCGGAGCTGGCCGCGGCCATGAAGGGCGCGGTGGGAAACGTAATCTTGATCGAGAGCGGCGACATCCTGGAGTTCACCGAGCTGGGCGCGCGCAAGGCGGGGCGGGCCACCGTGGGCCGCGTGTGCATTGATTCCGGCTCTTCGGGCGACATCGTCGGCGACCTGGTGATCCGCGACCGCAAGCACCTCAGCGAAGACGGCATTGTGCTGCCCATCATCGCCATCAACAAATTGACGGGCCGCGTCGAGGCCCAACCGGAGATCGTGATGCGCGGCCTGGCCGGCGACGAAGAGGGCCTCCAGGAAAAGGCGCGGGCGCTGGTGCTGCGCACGCTGGAGGGCTCCAGCGAAGAGGAAAACGTGACTGGGGCGTGATCAAGGAGAAGATCCGCCAGGACCTGAAGCGCTTCATCTCCAAGGAAACCTCGCGGCGGCCGCTGATCATACCGGTGATTCTGGAAATCTAGTTTTTCGTTTCTGGTTTCTGGTTTCTGGTTTCTGGTTGTAGCCTCTCGGCGGAGGCATTAGCCGCCCCTTTGCAGTCGTCGCCTCCAAGTCCGCCCAAACTCATGCTGGCCCGCCGAAAAAGTGCTGCCCTCGTAGCTGTGTTGCTGCTCGCGGTGGGGAGCGCAGTGGTGTTGCAGGACCACTTGCGCGCGGTGGGCCTGCTGATGCGCCTTACTGATCCGCAGGCAACGCTCGCCCGGTTGGGCGCCAGCGAAGTGGAGACTGCGCCGTTCTCGATTGTCACAACCGGCGGCGCCGTGCCGGCGCGCATCTATCGTCCGCGAGAAGTCGAGAACCCGCCCGGCCTGGTGTTGGTGCACGGCGTGCATCGGCTGGGCATCGAGGACCCGCGCCTGGTGCGGCTGGCCCAGGCGTTTGCCGCCAGCGGGCTGGTGGTGCTGACGCCGCAGGTCGCTGCCCTCTCCGACTACCGCCTGGAGCCTGCGGCCATCGCCACCATCGGGGCCGCGGCCTTGAGCCTGCGCCGCGAACTGGGCGGAGGCCCGGTGGGCGTGGTGGGCATCAGCTTCGCCGGCGGGCTGGCGCTGGTGGCGGCCGCGGATGCGCGCTTCGCATCTGACATCGCTTTTGTGGTGGCGCTGGGCGCGCACCACGACCTGGAACGCGTGTCTATTTTCTTCGCCACTGACCGCATCCAGCTTCCCGACGGCCGCCTCGAGCAGCATGAATCAGAGCAGTACGGCGCTCTGGTGCTGATTTACGCCGATGTAGAGAGCTTTTTCGAGAAGCCGGACCAGGAAGACGCCCGCGAAGCCATCCGCCTGTGGCTGGGCGAAGAGTGGGACGCGGCGCGCACCGCTTCCCGGAAGCTGAGCCCCGCGGCCCACGCTCGCCTCGAAGCCCTGTTTCGCCACGAACGTGATGCCGTGCGCGACAAGCTGGTGTCGGAGATCCGCCTGCATGCCGCCGAGCTGCTCAAGGTATCGCCGCGAGGAAAGCTGGACGCGCTGCGCGTGCCGGTGTTTCTCATTCACGGTGTGGGCGACAAGGTGATTCCCACCTCGGAGACGGAATGGCTGGCCCGCGAAGTGCCGGCACAGCACCTGCGCCGGGCACTGATCACGCCGGTCCTCAGCCATGCCGACCTGCGCACCCAACTCGGGTTGCGCGAGTATTGGGAAGTGGTGACGTTCATGCGCGAGGTGTTGGTGGAGGCGGAGGCGTCCATGGAGCGCACGGCGTCGGCATCGCCGGGCGGGTGAGCGCGTCTGATACGATGATTTGTTTTTCCTGGTGTCTCTGTTTCTCCGTGATCCAAGGGAGGCAGGCCGATCGTCGGACTGGACGACATTCGCGCAGCCCGCGACCGCATCCGCGGCGTGGCCATGCGCACGCCGCTAGTTCCTTTCCCCGAGAAACCGGGAGACGGGCATCAGCTCTACTTCAAGGCGGAGAGCTTGCAGCCCATCGGGGCATTCAAAATCCGCGGCGCGTACAACAAAGTGGCGTCGCTGACCGAAGCGGAGCGCGGACGCGGCGTCATCACCTACTCCAGCGGGAACCATGCGCGCGCGGTGGCCTACGCGGCGCGCTGCTTCGGGGCGCGGGCGGTGATCGTGATGCCGCGCAACACACCCCCGGTCAAGCGGGAGGCCACGGCCGCGCTGGGAGCGGAGGTCGTGCTGGTCGGCCCGGCCAGCACTGAGCGCCAGCAGAAAGCGGAGGCGCTCGCGGCCGAGCACGGTTACGTGATGGTGGAGCCGTACAACGACGAGAAGATCGTCGCGGGGCAGGGGACCTGCGGCTTGGAGATCGTCGA
>CAZXVY010000003.1:24860-32037 GCA_964644115.1 uncultured Terriglobales bacterium | reverse complement strand
TTCGGGACCAGGGGGTCGGAGGTTCAAATCCTCTCTCCCCGACCAACTATCAAAGCACTGGTAGAATCCGTGAGTTAGATCGGCCAGACCCGTGGATCTGATTACTCGCCGGGAACTGTTGCACTATTGCGTCCGGGCCGGAATGTTTACTGGGCTCGGCATGCACAGGGCCGCGCTGATAGGGGGCACCGATCAAGGGTCGGCAGTCCGCCCGGCAGCCTCCTCCCGGATAGAGCTCTCACTAGAGGACCACGCGCTGCTGGAAGAATTGCAGCGAGCCATTACGCGGTTTTTCTGGGAAGCTGCCAGCCCGTACACCGGACTGGTCAAAGACAGAAGTCGGGCGGACGGGCACGATGCGCGCGATGTGGCCAGTATTGCAGCCACAGGATTCGGGCTCAGCGCCCTCTGCATTGCCGACCGCCGCGGCTATCTCGATCCCAAGAAAGTGCGTGAGCGAGTACTAGCGACGCTGCGATTCCTCGCAAGCCGCATGCCTAATCAGCACGGCTTCTACTTCCATTTCCTGAACGTGCATACTGCGGAACGGGTGTGGCAGTGCGAAGTCTCCACCATCGACACAGCCATTCTGCTCTGCGGCGTGCTCACCTGCCGGCAGCACTTCGCAGATTCCGAGATCCGCGGGCTCGCCACTCAGATCTACGAACGGGTGGACTGGCCCTGGATGCTCACCGAGGGCAACCTGCTCTCCCACGGCTGGAAGCCGGAGAGCGGGTTCCTGAAACCGCGCTGGGACAGCTACAGCGAACTGATGATGCTGTACCTGCTCGGTCTAGGGTCCGCCACGCACCCCTTGCCGGTGGAGAGCTGGCACGCCTGGAAGCGGCCTCGCTGGAACTACGAAGGGCTGCGCTATATCGGATCGGAGGCGCCGATCTTCGTGCACCAGTATTCCCACGCCTGGTTCGATTTTCGCGGCAAGCAGGACCAGTACGCCGACTACTTCGAGAACTCAGTGATCGCCACCCGCGCCCACCGCCTCTGGTGCTTGAGCCTGACCAAGCGCTTTCCCCATTTCGGATCCGACCTGTGGGGCGTTACGGCATCTGATTCCGCAGGAGGCTACGTAGTGTGGGGCGGCCCGCCGGCGATGGGTCCGGTGGACGGCACGCTGGTGCCGTGTGCTGCGGCGGGTTCGATCCCTTTCCTTCCCGAAGAGGCGTTGCACGTGCTGCGCACCATGCGCCAGCGCTTCGGCAAGAAGGTCTTCAAGCGCTACGGGTTCATTGACGCCTTTAATCCCCAGACCGGTTGGTTCGCACCGGACGTAATCGGCATTGACGTGGGAATCACAATGCTCATGGCGGAGAACGCCCGCACCGGCTTCGTTTGGGAAACCTTCATGAAGAATCCTGAGGCGCAACGTGCCCTGGAGCGGGCCGGTTTTCGGCCGGAGGGGCCGGCGGGCGCGGCCAGTCCTAATCCGTGATCGTGAGCTGGGCACTGATTCCGCTCTGGGAGTCGGGCCCAACCCATACCGTGACTTCGGCCGGCTCGACCACCTCTTTCATGTCGAAGTTCCAGAACGCCAGCTCCTTCTTGCCAAGTGTGAACTCCACTCGCCTGGATTCTCCGGGGCGAAGCGCAAGGCGCTGAAATCCCTTCAGTTCCCGCACCGGCCGGGCCACCGACGTGCCCCGCTGCCGGATGTACAACTGCGACATTTCGACGCCCATTCGGTGCCCGACGTTCTTTACCTCCACGGTCACGCGCAAGCCCTCCAATCCGGAATTCAACGCGCGGGCACTCAGCGACTTTGCGCTCAGCATAAGCGGCGAGTACTCAAAACGGGTGTAGGAAAGGCCGTAGCCGAAGGGAAACAGCGGCGCATTTCCCTCGTCGATGTACCGCGACACGTATTTCTCCTCGCCGGTCTTGGGCGGTCGCGTCAGGTCCGTCGTGCCGGCGGGCCGGCCCGTGTTCAGGTGGTTGTAATACAGAGGCTCCTGGCCCACGCTGCGGGGCATGGTGGCGGGCAGCCGGCCGCTGAAATTGGTTTCGCCGGTGAGCACGCGAACCAGTGCCGGACCGGCCTGCACGCCCGGATGCCATGCCTGCACCAGGGCCGCGACTTTGTCCGCCACCGAGGCCAGCGCCAGCGGGCGCGCGAACACGATGAGCACCACGGGCTTACCCGCAGCCGCCACTGCCTCCAGCAGCTTTTCCTGCAGCCCGGGCAAACTGAGGGAGGTGCGAGAAGCGGCTTCTCCGGTCATTTCGCCCGCGTTCTCGCCCAGGGCCAGCAGCACCACGTCGGCACGGCGCGCGGCGTTCGCCGCGGCCACCATGCCCGCGTCGGAACCACCCAGGATCTCGGCGCCCTTTTCATACAGCAGCCGGAGGTTGCGCTGGGCGGCATAGTCGGCCAGGGCGGCACGTAGCGTGACCGCGTCCTGGGCGTCCCCCTTGCCCGCCCATGCGCCCAGCATGTCGCCGGCGCTGTCCGCCAAAGGGCCGATGAGGGCGATGGTCCGTACGCTGCCGGCCAGCGGCAGTGGTGCGGATTGTCCGGGAGGGGCTTCGTTCTTCAGCAGGACGAAGGATTCCTCGGCCGCCGTACGGGCCAGCTCGAGGTGCGCCGGGTCAAGTGCTTTCCTCTCGCCCGTTTCTTCCACGTAAGGCCGGTCGAACAACCCGAGCGCAAATTTGACGCGCAGGATGCGCCGAACTGCCTCGTCCACCGCTTGCATGGGCAGCTTCCCGCTCTTGACTTGCTCCGCCAGTTCATTCAGATACAGGCCGCTTTCCATGTCCATGTCCACGCCTGCCAGCAGCGCCTTGCGGGCCGCGGTGGCCCCGTCGTTGGCAATTCCGTGGGCCATCACTTCCTTAACGGACGTCCAATCGCTGACCACAAATCCACGAAATCCCCACTCGCGGCGGAGGATCTGGTCGAGCGTGAACGGGTTGGCGCTGGCCGGTACCTGGTTCAGGGAATTGAATGCGCTCATGAGGGTGGCCACACCAGCATCCACGGCAGCTTTGAATGGAGGCAGGTAAACGTCGCGCAGCAGGCGCTCGGGAATTTCCGTCGCATTGTAGTCGCGGCCGCCCTCCGCCGCACCGTAACCGACATAATGCTTGGCGCACGCTGCAATGGAGTAAGGATTGTCCAGTCGTGGGCCCTGATAGCCGCGCACGTACGCCTGCGCCATCACCGTTCCCAGGAACGGGTCCTCGCCAGCCCCTTCTACGATCCGGCCCCAGCGCGCGTCCCGAGCGATGTCCACCATGGGCGAGAAGGTCCAGCGCACGCCCTCGGCCGAGGCTTCGCGTGCCGCGGCCGCCGCCGTTCTCTCCACCAGGTCGGGGTTCCAGGTCGCCGCCAGCCCCAAGGGCACAGGAAACACGGTGCGATACCCGTGGATGACGTCGAGGCCGAACAGCAGCGGAATCTTCAGCCGCGACCGGGTCATCGCGATCCGCTGCAACTCGTTGGTTTCTTTCGCGCCGGTGAGGTTGAGAAGCGATCCGATCTGGCCGGCGGCCACCATTTCCGGATAATCGTTGCGACCGGTGCCTGGGCCGGTGGGCTGCCCGGCGGAAAACTGGTTCAGTTGCCCGAGCTTCTCCTCCAGCGTCATCTGCTGCAAAAGCGAGGAGACGCGAGCTTCGATGGCTGGGTCGCGCAACAGCCCGACTGCCTGAGCCCGGGCTGTGCCTGGCCCAATCACGACGGTGGCCAGGAGGAGGACGAGAAGAAAGGTGGCGCAAACTAAGAAGCGGTGCGTGCCTGCGGATCTTCGGGCCACGGCGGACATAAAAAAAGCGGGAGGCGGCAGAATCCGCCTCCCGCTCAGACTATCAGAAGCTGAAGCGCGCCTGGAACTCGATCACCCTTCCCGATAGCCCGTTAGGGGAACGGCCGAAGTCGAACCGGTTGCCAATGTCGGTGTGATTGAACCTTCCGAATGGCGCCAAGTTGAGCATGTTGAACGCGTTGAAGAAGTTCGCGCGGACTTCAAGATTAGCGCCCTCGCCGAAGAAGGGCATATGGGGAAGGCCAAAGCGCTTGTTGATGGTGAGATCAATCGCGCTGTATCCAGGCCCGCGGAAGCTGTTTCTCCCGATGCCGCCTGGGCCGCGCGGTAGGGTGGTGAAACAAGTGTTGAAGTTGCTGCAGTCGTGGAGGGTGCCAAAGTTAGGATCCGGTGCGTCGTTCGGCCGGGTGTTGGTGCTGGGGCAGAAGCCGTCGATGAACTGCTGCTCGGTCGGTGCCACGATGCAGCCACCGGTGTAGGTTGGCGGGCGGTCGGGCCGGAAGCCGTCGCCGTTGGGGTCGTTCGAGTCGGGTCCGAACAAGATCGGCGTAAACGGGAACCCAGTGTGCCAACTGACGATGCCACTGATCTGCCACCCTCCCAGCGCCTTGCCCAGCGCATCCTTTCGCGCACGGAACAAAGGCAGTTCCCAGATACCCGACAAGACGAAGTTGTGTCTGACATCGAAGTCCGCACGCCCGCGGTCCAGCCGCTGCGCGCTGGGATCGAGCGGCTGGCCTCCAATCTCGAACGAGGCGGAATCAATGGTCTTGCTCCAGGTGTAGGTGCCTTCCACCTGGAGACCGTGCGCAAACCCGTATCGGCCGCGTGCGATCAAGGCATTGTAGTTGGCGTTCACGTCGGGAAGCGGGAAAAAGATGCGGTTGAATCGCGGGTTACCGGTGGGCCGTGGCGCCGGACACGCCGGATTCGCAGCACCACAGGGCACACCATCGGCGCTGAAGTTCTGCACGCGATCGCGGTTGTTGTCGCCGAAGGTGTCGCCCGGAATCAGCCGATTCAAGTCCACCGTGCGCACCAGTTTGCGGCTGTTGCTGCCTTGGTAGCCGGCGGTGAACAACAAGTTGCGCAGCGGTTCGTACTGCATTTCGAAGGAATAGCTGTACACGTAGGGGGTGGGCACTTGCGGAGGCGCGCCAAAGAGATCCACGGGCACGGTGAAGCCGCAGGCCAGGTTTCCGCAGAGTGCGCCGTCGGGCGCAACCCCAAACCCCAGGTTCGGGTTGGGGGCATAGCTGAACGGAGAGTTACTCGAGCCAAAACCATACGAGAATGTGGTGATCGCCCCCCCACCGAAATCGCAGCAGATCCCCACACTGGCGAAAAACGGCGTGTTCTGCCGGATGTTCGAAAAGACGCTCCCGAAAGTCCGGTTGTAGTTGAGGCCGAAGCCTCCCCGGAAAACCAGGTTGTTCTGGGAGCCGCCGGGGCTCCAGGCAAACCCAATGCGTGGCGCAAAATTGTTCCGGTCGGGTTCGAACAATTCGTCCACGATCTGCACCGAGCCATCCACCAAACCGTTGGGACCAAATATATAGTTGCTGATGAGGTTGTTGGTCTCGCCTGGCCGCGAGAAGTACTCCCAGCGCAGGCCCAGGTTCAGGGTCAGATTGGGCCGCAACTTCCAGTCATCCTGTACAAAGAAAGCCAGGTCCCCGGTGCGGAAATGGCGCGCACCCAGAGGCACGCCGCCCGTATTTGGATCCACATCCCGTCCCTCGAAAAAGCAGCAGGCATCGTTGGCCAGGTTCAACAAGCCCCGGAACTGATACTCGGGACGGGCGCCGCCCTGCAGGTTGTTGTTGTCCTGCTCACGCCGGATTTCGCCGCCAAACTTGAAGGCGTGGCTGTGCCAGATCTTGTTCACGGTGTCGCGGAGTTCGTAGGTGTTCTGGGCCAGGCGACCGGGTGTGGTGCTGGCGCGTGGCGGACCGAGACTGTAGCAGCAGCCGAACCCTAAAATATCGAAGTCGAAAAGATCGCGGAACCGCGGGATGCCGAAGTTAGTCTCGGTGGAGGACTGGATCTCGTCAAACTGGAAGCGGGTCGCGTTGGCGCGAGCCTCGTTGAACAACGTGGCCGAGAACACCCGGTTCCAGCTCACAGTCAGGGTGGAGTTGCGCGGTTCCGTCCTTATGGCTTCGATGGGACGGTTGTTGCCGGCAAATTGATCTCGCTGTGAGCGATAGCCGCTCACGAAAAACTGATTCTTGCCGACGTTGAAGTCCACGCGGGCGTTGAATTGGCCACCGCTTACCGAATTGGGTACGCGCAGGTCGGCGCGCGCCCAATCCGGCATGCCGTCCGGGCCCAACCCGACGGCGCAAGTTCCACCGGGGCAGTTGGTAGCAGGCGGTAGGGGAACCCCGGGAGCATAGAAACTGCCCAGCGCAACAACCGGATCCAGCGAACAGCAATCCACCTGCGTGGTGATGTCAGGGTCTCGAGGCTCGATGCCCGGAGTACTGAAAAGCTGTGCGGCCAGGCTCCCGGGGTTGTTCGCGATCACATGCTGCCGGAACTCCGCGGTTTCGATGAGCACGCCGCGCCGTAATTCGGAGGTTCTTTCCCGTACCCTTCGTAGGAGAAAAAGAAGAAAATGTTTTCCTTGATGATCGGTCCGCCCAGGCTGCCCGCAAATTGCCGGAACTTCCGGTTCACCCGCTCCGGACAAAGGGTGACGATCAGCATCTCGCCGTCGCAATCCCGCGGCGCCGGCAGGATGATATTGGCTCCGTCAGTAATGACCCTGGGTCCATAGAATTTGTTGAAGGCGTTCAGTCCCTTGTCGTTGAACTTGATTACCCCGCTGCCGTGGAAGGCGTTGACTCCGTATTGCGAAATCACCTTGACCTGAGCGCCACTGTTGCGTCCGTCCGAGGCGTCGTAGGAATTGGAGATCACGCGTACTTCCTTGACCGATTCCTGGTTCGGCGTAATCACCGCCGCGCCCCCCTGTCCCAGGCTATTCACACTCACGCCATCCACCTGGAAGTTGTTGGCCGAGACCCGCTGCCCGTTGGCGACTATCTGCACCTGGTTCTCGGTCTGAAAGATCTGGCTGTTGGACCCGCCCGGGCCCTCTTGGTTGGGCAGGTTCAGGGAATTGCCGGTTCCGGTGCGCGAAGCGTCGCCAAATACGCCAGGGGCGAGCCGCAGCAACTCGTACGGGTCGCGCCCCGCCTGGGGCAGCGCGCGAATCTCTTCCGTCGTAATGGCCTTGGTGACGTTGGCGTTTTCCGTCTGTGGTCCCGGCGCCTCTGCCGTGACCGTGATGGATTCCGCCGCCGCACCGGGTTGGAGGGTTATGTCGAGCCCGGCCGGTTCCTCGGCATTTACCGTCAGATCAGTGGTGACGAACCCCTTGAAGCCGC
>CAZXVY010000003.1:0-24850 GCA_964644115.1 uncultured Terriglobales bacterium | reverse complement strand
GTGACGGTCACCTTGGCGCCCACCACCACCGCGCCGGTGGGGTCGGTAATCGTCCCTTGAATGCTGGCTTTGAACTGGGCGTGGGAAGCCGTGGTCAAAACCAGGAACAGCAGCGGGAGCACAAATCGAAATCGCGAACTTGTAAAGACTCGGCAGAACATGGCTAACCTCCAGCGGATAAAGGTTGAGTGGGGGAAGAAACTACGGCCGGGATGCGTGATGGCCGTCATGGAAAGTTTTGCAGGTTGCCAGCGGGGTTGATCTTCTCGTCCTTATAGCCTCGGGGCACCGGCATTGTCAAGTACCGGAACCAGGGGGTCGGAGGTTCAAATCCTCTCTCCCCGACCATGATTCAATCCAGCTCACGTGCCAACACTCCTCGGGTGTGATTAGCGGGCATATCCCGCAGCGCGCTTGCGGCGATCCATGACGGCGGCGATGCCCAGCCAAAGCACGCACACCACCACGATGGCCAGGGAGAACCACCTCCCGTAGAGCCCGTTCGGGGAAAAGATCTCGGTGGCGGCGTGCAACGCCTCGCTGTTGGGCAGCAGCTCGGTTTCGGTGAATTCGTGGAGGGAGTAAGCCCCCACCTGCAGCATGAAGAGCAGCAGAAAGATGCTGGTGACCTGGAAGAAGCGCCGCAGGTTGATGAGGTGGGCGTAGCGTACCCAGGCCCCGGCCAGTGCGCCGGCCGCGGCCAGTCCGAGGAAGGCGCCGGTGAGGGCGCCGGGGTCGCGCACCTGGTAGAGCAGGAGCGCGGTTTCCATGCCTTCGCGCGCGACCATCACCACAGTGAAGAGGAACACGCCGAGAAAGGCAGCGGCCCCGGCGCGGCGAGTGGAGACCTCCTCCAGGTGGTCTTCAATGTCGCGCTTGAGGCGGTGGGCGGTCCTCCACATGTGGACCACCAGCGTGCCCACTAGCACCACGGTCACCAGGCCCAGCACCCCTTCCCAGAGGGCCTGGTTCACGCCCTGGCGCAGCGCCCAGCCCAGCACCGCGCTGACGATCAGCGCGGCCGCAATTCCCCAATACACGGCTGCCGCCAGCGCCTTGCGTCCCGTCTTTTTCAAATAGGCCAGCGTGATGGCGACGATGAGGAAAGCTTCAAAGCCTTCGCGGGACACGATGATGAAAGTCTGCTCCATTCGGGTTCTCCGGTTTCCGGGCTGCGCAGCGCAAGGGCCGCCGCGGCAGGCCGGTGAGGGCTGGCGCGGCGAGGGGCCTTTGTAGGATAATCAGTTGCGACCAGGTCGCAACTGCTGCGTATCCATTTCAATGGCTGCCCCCGTCCTCTGTCAAGGCGAGGGGGACAGAATCCGTCGCAGACGGTTTGCGACGAATTGCAGAAGGACGAGCCGCAGCGCCGCCGCCTGCGACCCTGGCCTCAGGAGGTCCAACGTGCCCTTTGCCGAAACCGGAATTCCCGGCCACCTGCAGTCGGAACTGCTGGCCCGCGGCGTACGGCTTACCCGCCAGCGGCGCACCATCCTCAGCGTGATGGAGACTGCCACGCGCCACCTGGAGGCCGGCCAACTCCTGCGCAAGGCGCGCCACTTTGACCCGGAAGTGGACCGGGCCACGGTCTACCGCACCCTGAGCCTGCTGAAGCGCCACGGCCTGATTGACGAGCTCGACCTGATGCACCTTCGCGGCGAGGCGCACTACTACGAACGGCGCCCGCGCCGCGACCATCTGCACATGACCTGCCTGCGTTGCGGCCAGGTGCGCGAGTTCGAAAGCTCTCTCTTCGACAAGCTGAAGCGCGAAGTGGAGCGCGAGTGCCGGTTCCACATCGCCGTGGCCCGGCTGGAGATCGGCGGCTACTGCGCCAAGTGCAGAAAGTAGCCGGCCGCAACCGGAGCACCCGGGCCCGCGCGCGCCGGTCCGATGAAGCCCCTACCCCTGGCACACTCCGGTATTCTTCATCGCCTTGAAGGTCCAGGGCGCGGAAGCGTTTTCCTTGACCAAGTCTACTTCCTGGCCCGGGCACTGGTAGCGCGTCCTGCCCATGGTGTATTGCAGATCAATCTTGTAGCGGTACCAGAAGCGCTGTCCGTAGGCCTTGAACGAAGGATTGGGATGGACCTTTTGGATGGTGATGCCGGTGTCGCCCTCCGCGGAAAACTTCTCCGTCCAACCCTTGCGGATGAGCTCCTCGGCCTCGGCCAAGGGAGGCGGCTCCTGACCGCCGGCCTTCTCCTGCTGGACGTTGCCGGTGGCCACGTCTTCGAAGATCCAAGTGGCGGCCGGCTTCTTGTAAATGGCTGAGACCGAGAAGGCGGCCACGCTCCCGTCGGCCCGCTTCACTCGCACCCGCGCCGGCACGGAGTAGTAGGGCACCTTCTTGAGATTGATGATCTTCACGCTGGAGATCCCGGCGCCTGCGGCATTCACCTCCAGGATCGCTTCCTTGGGCCAACTCTTCTTCCAGTAGGCTTCAATGTCTTTCTTGGCCGTCGCGAACGGGACTTGAGCGGCCGCGGGAACAACCACCCAAAGGCAGGCCAAAACGATCGCGGCGGAGGCTGTGACGCTGCGTTTCATGAGGCACCTCCCGATTCCGGCCCGGATATCATACGCCTGCCGCATTCTGCCCCGGCCGGCCGAAGACCAATGCCCACGGGGCCGCGCAGGGGTCACAGGGCGGCGCGGGCCGAAGACGACAGCGTGTGGTTACTCTCCCAGCGGTGGAGGCGGAGATGCGGGAGGAGTGGGAAACGCCGAGGTCGGTTTCTTCAAGGTGATTTCCTCGAAGAGCAGCGAGGGGACGATGTAGGAGACGACGGGCGGGCTCTGGGCTGCCGCCGCGGCGGCGGGGGAGAACATGGATCCGCCCAGGCCGATGAACATCTGGCTATAGACCACGGGTGTGTTGCCGGCGGCAGCGATATCGCGAAAGGTGGCGGAGGTGACACCCGTCAACTCGGCGCCGCGCACCGGTTCCTGACGGCCATCGGCGTAGAGCTTGTAGACCTCGAGCATGGCGGGGGAGGGCGCGCCTCCGCCGGCGAAGGCCATGGCGCGCAGCATGCCGCCGAGTCCGGCGGCGCCGGCGTGCACCCGCCGCACCACGATGCCGAAATCATTGCCGCGCAGCTTGGCGCGGCGCAGCAGTTCTGCGCGCAGCTCCTCGCGGCTGGCCGGCCGCGAAGAAGACAGCAGCAGAGTGCCGGGCGCGGGGCCCCATCCCCGGCGGCTGCCGCTGCTGCGGCGCAGGGACTGGACCGGCGTGCGCGCGGTGAGCAGCGTCTTCAGCATACCTTTCTCGACCAGATGGACTTCGCGCGTGAGGACGCCGTCGTCATCAATGCGGTAAGGGTCGGGGAGCTTCACGCTGCCGAAAGCTTCCAGGCCAGGCTTGTCCACCACGTCCAGGAATTCCGGCAGGACCCGGCCACCCAGCCGGTCGAGCAGCGAGCCACCGGCCTCCGACATCATGCGCTCATACATCATTTCGAACTGCGGGTTGTCGGTCATGGGAGCGCGGGTGGCAACCAGGCCGGGAGCAAACGCTTGGGCGAAGACTTCCGCGGCCGCCTCCTCTTCGAACAGCACCGGCCCGTTGTAGCGGTCGAGCAGCGAAGCCTCGGCAACCTGTTTGAGGCGCGCGGTCATTTCCTCGACCGCCGCGGCAAGCCGCGCTGCCGACGGCAGGTCGGAGAGCGAGCGGCCGTAAAACTCCAGGGAGTCTTCGAGGGGCATGCCGTCGGCCGCCCGCGTTTGCGCTTTCACCTGCAAATACACGAAGGGCTGGGAGCGTGTGAACGACGTTCCTTCGCTGTTCACATATCGGGTGTGCTGGCCGCTGAAGCGGACCTGCACGGAGGAAAGCGTCACCGAAGGCGCCTGCCGGAAGAGGGCTGAAAGTTCGCGAGCCAGCTTCTCCAGCGCCCCGCGATCGGCGGTTTCGGGGCTGCGCGGCTCGTGCAGAGTGGCGGGCTCTTCGCGGCTGAAGTCGGGCACCTCCTCGGTGCGCCGGCGGTTCTCCAGCGCCGCCCGCTTGCCGGCCAGGTCTTCCACCGCCTTCTTGTACTCGGCGTCGGTGGCCAGCCAGATCTGGCGGCGGATCTCGCGGTAGTCATCGTCCAGCGGCAATTGTTGCGCGCCCTGCATCATGCGCGACATGTACGGGGAATACCCCTGGAAGGAAAAATAGTTGCTGTTGTCCAGGTTGTAGTCGCCCACCCGCAGCTCCAGGGACAACAGCCGCGAGCTGCGGGTGTCGCTCCCGGTGAGCGCGCCCAGGCTGGCCGAGGCGCTCACGTCCTGCATGTCGTCCACGCGGTAAGCCAGGAAGTAGGGTTTCTCCATCTGCTGCCACTTGAGCTGGGCGGTGGAGCGCGCCAGCTCATCGCGCATGGCCTTCATCACCACGTCGTCCTGGGCGCGGGCCGGCGAAACCGGCGCCAGGAGCAGGACCGCCAGGCCGGCGGCGAGTCGGGCTGGAGCGGAGATCACTTTGCCTCCGGCACGGAAGGCGGCGGCAGGATGGGCGGCCGCTCCTGGGATTTTTCCTTGCGCTGGGTCTCGATCTGCGTCACCAGGATCCCGGGCGACACCGCGGACACCGGCACCCATCCCGACTCGGCGCCGCAAATTCCGTTGAAGACCTGCACGTCGTCATCGGCGGCGTCAATTTTGCTGAAGGCGATGAGCGGCGTGCCGATCAGGTCCACGCCGCGGATCAGCTCCTCCTTGCCGTCGGGGAAGATGCGATACACCATGGTGGGCATCACGTTGAAGGCGTTGGGAATGAAGCGCTGGGTAAGGGTGAACCCGCCTTCGATGTCCTCGAACAGCAGCCCGTAGGGTTTGCCCGCCGCCTTGACTTGCTGCAGCAGCTTCTTCTTCAGTTCGGCGCGCCCCACCGGCTTGGACGACTCGACCAGCAGGTTGGACTGCCGGGCCACCACGTCAAAGCCCTGCTGCCGCCGGCCGTGTCCGTTGGAGTGCTCAAAGTTCTCGATGGGCGAGCGCGACATCAGAAAATTCTTCAGGACGCCGTTTTCCACCAGCGCCACCCGCCGGGCCTTGACGCCCTCGTCGTCGTAAAGGTAAAAGCCGGCCAGGTCGGAGGCGCCCATGCGCCGCTGTGTGGGGTCCGAGTGAACAGAAAAGGACGCCGGCAGCACCGCCTGGCCCACCTTTTTCTTGAACGTCTGCCCTTCCGACTCGTCCTTTTGCCGGTGTCCCTCCATGCGGTGGCCGAAAATCTCATGGAAAAACACGGCGCTGGCCCGCCCAGAGAGAATGGCCGGCCCGGTGAAAGGCTCGGCTACCGGGGCCTGGCGCAGCGCCAGCAGCCTGCGAATCATGGTGTCCACCGTCTTGCGGACTGCGGCATCGTCGGGCAGCCCTTGCGGAGAAAACGCCAGAAAGGTCTCGTGCAGCGGCAGCTCCATGCCGTCTTCCGCCTTGGTGGAAGCGGTGATCATGATGCGGTAAAGCGGCAGGGAAATGCGGATTTCGCTGCCGTCACTGCTCACGTAGCGGCGCGTTTCCAGCTCCGCCATCGCGCTTACCGCGCCCTCGTAGAGGTCGGAATGTTCGCGGAAGGGAGCGCTGAGCTCGCGCACTTTTCGCTCCCACAAGGAGCGATCGAAGCTGAACGCCGCTTCGGGCTCGGAGTAGGTTTCCGCAGGCTCGCGGGAAAAGTCGGCCGACTTGTCCTCCGCCTCCACCCGCACCTGCACGTTGGCCTTCACCGCCTGCAGCCGCTCCACGGCCTCTTTGTACTGGCGGTCGGTGGCGTGCCAGAGCGCGCGGCGCAAGGCCCCGGCGTCGTCCTCCAGAGGGACAGCAGCCTCGTCGAACGATGAGGGAAAACCAAAATCCGGGCCACCGCCGCGGATGGGATGAGTGTTGTCGAGAGCGTAGTCGCCCACCCGCAGGTCCACGTCCAGCACCCGCGTGCGGTTGTCGGTGCTGCTAATCAGCGTGCCGAACGAGCCGTAAATCTGGATGGCCCGGTTGTCGGCGATCTGGTAGGAGAGAAAGTACGGAGGTTGCGGCTGGCCCTTCAGGCTGGCCAGCGAACGCTGCAGTTCCTGCTTCATCGCGGCCAGCACCGGGTCGGAGGGCGGGGTCTGCGCTGCCGCCGGCGCCGCCAGCAGTCCAAGCCAGAGGATGGCGGTGGTAAAGCGCCGGTTGAAGAAGAGCATTGCGCGACCTCGGAGCAGGAACAGTCCTTATATCGCGACCGGCGGGAAAAAGAAAGCCCGGCCCCGAGGCGGCGCTACTTCTTGCGGTGGTAGGTCCTGTTAAAGGTCTTCAGCCGGATCACTCTACTTCTTCGGCGGCTGCGAGGAAAAGGCCTCGAGCCGTTTCGCCAGCTCCGCCGGGCTCACGTCCTCGATGTGCGTGGCCAGGGACCACTGGTGACCGAAGGGGTCGGAAACCTCTCCATAGCGGTCGCCCCAGAACATGTTCGCGGGCGCAGTGGTCCCTTTGGCGCCGGCAGCCAACGCCTGCTTGTAGGTGGCGTCCACGTCGGAAACATAAAGGAAGATGTTGACTGCCGTGCCTTTCAGCGTCAGCGGAGAGCGCGCCCCCTCGGCTGGATTTTCTTCCGTCAGCATCACTCGGGAGTCGCCGATCTGGATCTCGGCATGCACAATCGCCCCGCCCGGCCCGGGCACGCGCGAGAGTTCCTTGGCGCCGAACGCCTGCTGGTAGAAGTCAATGGCCTTGGGTGCGTCGCGCACCACCAGGTAGGGCGTCACCGAATGGTATCCCTCGGGCACGGGCTTCACCTTGCCGGCGGCTGCCGGCTTCTCCACCGCTGCCAAGGGCGGCGTCGCCGCGCTGCCCTGGGTCCGCCACACGCCCAGAATCAAACCCATCAGGACGAATGCCACCGTCATGTAGCCGCCGTTGATGAAGATGTACTTCCAGGACCTGCGCTCGAACAGGCTGATGACGCCCAGGCCCAACGCTACCCATCCGAAGCCGGCCAGGAAGCCGGCGGTAGCGCCCCAGACCGCGGTGGTACCGGGGTCGGCCAGGAACATGGCCAGGTTGGCCGCCATCACCAGCGAAAAGAGGAACGAGAAGCCGAAAATCTTGCCCATGTTGCCCTTCTGCAGATCGGCTTCGGTGAAGCCGCACTCCGTCATCCAGGAACGGCCGAAGAGTGCGGGCGAATACCACAGCCCGCCCAGAACGAAGGTGGCAATGGCGGCTCCCAGAACCGCCAGCCAGTTCACGCTTTCCATGTTCATGTTTCACTCCTGATGAGACAGTAGTTTTGTTGCAGGAGCCAGAGTAGGGGAGGCGGAGACGGGCCGTATTGTAAAAATTTTCCGGGGCTAGCGGCGGCGGAGCTTAATCCAAGATGAGGTAGTCGCGGTACGGAGTCTGGTGGGCGGCGTAGAAGCCGGGTGAGACCCCGGCAAACTCCTGGAACTCGTGAATCAGGTGCGCCTGGTCGTAGTAGCCGCAATCCAGCGCCACCTCCGGCCAGTCGGGCGAGCGGTTTCCATGGACCTTGTCCAGCACCTTCTGGAAACGGAAAACGCGCGACGTGAGTTTGGGAGTGAGTCCCACGCGGGCGTCGAAGCGCGCGATCATCTGCTTGTGGCTGAGGCCGAGCCGCGCCGCCAGGTCGCGTAGCGAGAGCACCGGCCAGGTGCGCAGCGTGTTCAGCGCCGCCGCCACCGTCAGGTCCGGCTCCAGGCGCGCCCGGGCGCGGGTCAGAAGGCAGCGTTCCACCAGATCGAACTTGCCGTCCACCGTCGGAGCTTCCAGAATCTGCTCGCGCACCGCCAGGATCTCCCGCTTCCAGATGAGGTCAAGTTCCACCACGCTGCGGGTGAGTTCCGAAATGGGGAAACCGAAGAAGGGAGCGGCGCCGCCGGTGCGAAAATGCGCGCCCATCATGGACGACCCTTGCTCCGCCCCGATCACCAGGTACCCGGGCTGCATGCCCGAGATCCAGGCGCGCCGCACGTTCGAGAAGCGGCGGAGGTCGCGGTTGTCGTAAAGCTTCTTGGGGCCTTCGCTGAGATCCAGGAGGAGTTCGATGGCGCCGTTGGGCAGCAGCTTTTCCTTGGTGTGCGAAACTTCCAGATCGGAGTAGTACCACAGCATAGCGACGAAGTAGCTGAGGGGAGGGCCGGGAACGCGCTGCCGGAAGATCATGGCGCCAAACCAGGCAATATTCTAACAGCCGCAGCGGGAACGGCTGCGTGCTCAGCGGCGCTCCCGCAGCTTGTAGCGCTGCAGCTTGCCGGTGGCGGTCTTGGGCAGCTCGGGGAGAAACTCCACCCAGCGCGGACGCTTGTATCCGGCCAGCTCGCCGGCCACAAATTCCTGCAGCTCACCGGCGAGCGCCGCGCTGCCCACGGCGGGCGGGCGCAAGGCCACGTAGGCCGCGGGTTTGAGCAGCCGGTCGGAGTCTTCGCGCGCCACCACCGCGGCCTCCAGCACCGCCGGATGCCGCACCAGCGCCGCTTCCACTTCGAAGGGGCTCACCCAGCTTCCGCTCACTTTGAAGAGGTCGCCGGAGCGGCCCACGTAGAAAAAATATCCCTCCGCGTCCTGATAGTACTTGTCGCCGGTGCGCAGCCAGCCGCCGGCAAACGTCTCCTGGGATTTCTCCGGGAGGCCCCAGTAGCAGGCGCAGGTCGAGTCGCCGCGGATGAGCAGATTGCCCACCTCGCCGGCGCCCACCAGTTGGCCGGCATCGTCCACGATGCGCGCTTCGCATCCGGGGATGACCTTGCCGCTGGATCCCGGGCGCGCTTCTCCCGGGCGGTTGGCGATGAACATGTGCAAGGCTTCGGTGGAGCCGATGGCGTCCAGGATTTCGATGCCGAAACGCTGCTGGAAACGCTCATACAGCGTCGCCGGAAGTGCTTCGCCCGCAGAAACGGCGTGGCGAATGCTGCCGAGATCGAAGTCGCGGCCACCTTCCTGCTTGCGCGGATGGTTCAGCAGCGCGGCGTAGTTGGTGGGGACGGAGAAAAAGAGCGTGGGCCGATAGCGCTCGATGATGGCGTAGACGTTTTCGGGCGACGGCGGCTGCGGCGACAGGATGCTGGTCGCGCCCACGGCCAGCGGGAAATATCCGGCGTTTCCCAGGCCGTAGGCGAAGAACAGCCGCGCTACGCTGTAGCAGCGGTCGTCTTCGCGGATGCCGAGGACACCCTTGGCGTAAGACTCCGCGCACACCACCATGTCGTGATGCAGATGCACGCAGCCTTTGGGCGGCCCGGTGCTGCCCGAGGAGTAGAGCCAGAACGCGGGGTCGTCCTTGCTGGGGCGCTCCGCTTCCAGCTCCGGCGACGCCGCTGCGAGCAGCTCGTCGAAGCTGTGGCAGCCCGCGGCCTTCTCTCCCGCCACGATGACGTGTTCGAGGTGCGGCAGCTCGCGCCACGGGATGGCCTGCACCTGCGGCAGCAGCGCTGCGCTGACGATGGCCACGCGCGCGCCCGTGTCGTTCAGCAGGTAGCGGTAGTCGTCCGGCTTGAGCAGCGTGTTGGTAGGAACGGCCACCGCGCCCATCTTGATCGCGCCAAAGAAGCTGTAGAGGAACTCCGGCGTGTCCAGCAGGATGAGTTGCACGCGCTCTTCGCGGCGGACCTCCAAGTTGCGGAGCGCGTTGCCCAGGCGGTTGGTGCGCTCGAGCAATTGCTGATAGGTCACGCGCTGGCCGCCGCCCGCGTCACTGCACTGGAGGGCCACCTTGCCGCCGCGGCCTTCGCGGACGTTGCGGTCCACGAACCAGGTGGCCACGTTGAACTCGCCGGGAAGACGGATTGCCGGAACGGCCATGTGTGGCGCGGCCGTCCTCGGCCGCGTGGGACCCGCATTATAGCGGTCCGCCTAGCCTTGTGGCCGCAGCGGGGAAGTGATATAGAAGCCCGTCGCTCGACCGGAGAAACGAATGCGCTACGTGGTGCTGGGAGCGGGACTGATGGGACGCGCGGCCCTCTATGACCTGGCGCGCTCCCAGTCGTCAGCACAGATCGTGGTAGCCGACCTTGACCTCGCGCGCGCCCGCGAAGCCGTGCGCACGTTCGGAGGCGGCCGGGCGCGGGCGGTGCGCGCCGACGTACGGAAAACGCGGGAGCTGGCGCGGCTGCTGCGCGGCTCGGACGCCGTCCTCAACTGCACACAGTACTACTGGAACTTTGCTGTGATGAAGGCAGCGCTCGCCGCCCGCGTCCATTACCTCGACCTGGGCGGACTGTTTCACATGACCCGCAAGCAGCTCACGCTCCATGCCGCCTTCCGCCGCGCCGGGCGGCTGGCGCTCATCGGAATGGGAGGAGCGCCCGGCATCACCAACGTGATGGCGCGGCATCTCGGCGATCAGCTCGACCGCGTGGAGAAGATCGCCGTCTACAACGGCACGGCGGAGCTCAATCCTTCACCCGATCCCCTGGCCTACACCTTCTCCATCGCCACCATCCTCGACGAGCTGACGCTCGCGCCTGTGGCCCTGGTGGGCGGACGACTGGAAAAACAACCGCTGCTTTCAGGGGAAGAGGAGGTCCGCTTCCCGGCGCCGCTGGGACGCTTGAAGCTGTGGCACTCGCTGCACTCCGAACTGGGCACGCTGCCGCAGAACTTCCGCCGCCGCGGGGTGCGCGAGGTGTGCTTCAAGATCAATTACGACCCGCGCCTGGTGGCTGCGGCAAAACTTCTCGGCGGGCTCGGCCTGTTGAGCTCGCAGCCCATGAAAGTGGCCGGCGTCACCCTGGTCCCGCGCAAGCTGCTGGAGGATCTCTTGAAGCAGCGAGCGGTAAAGACGGCCAGCACTCGCGACATCGAAATTCTGCGCGTGGTGGTGACGGGGACCAAGTCCGGACGGCGCTCGCGCCTCGGGCTCGACGCCATCACTCGCTATTCCACCCGGCCCAATTTTACCGCCGTGGCCCGTGACACCGGATTTCCTGCGTCCATCGTGGCGCAGATGATGGCGCGCGGCGAAATCGAAGCAACGGGCGTGCGGGCGCCGGAAGAAGTGGTGCCGCCGGAGCGGTTGTTCGCGGAATTAGCCAAGCGCGGGATCGGGGTGCGGCGCGCGTAGGCAGCCGACGGTAGAGACGTTGCTAGCAACGTCTCTACAGTAGATAACTGTCAGCGCAGGTTCATCACCAGCAGCTTGCGCACGGTCATCTCCTCGATGGCGTAGCGGATGCCTTCGCGTCCCATGCCCGAGTCCTTCATGCCGCCGTAGGGCATGTGGTCAATGCGAAACGTGGGGACGTCGCCCACCACCACGCCCCCAACATCCAGTTCATCGTAGGCGGAGAACAAGAGCTTGGCGTCGCGGGTGAAGAGCCCGGCCTGCAGGCCGAAGGCGGAATCGTTGACCCGGCGGACGGCGTCGGCGAAGTCGGCGTATGGTTCCACGGTCACCACGGGCGCGAACAGTTCCTGGCAGTTCACCTTCATCTCCGGGCGAGTGGCAGTGAGCACCGTGGGCTCAACCAGCGAGCCGGTGCGCTTGCCGCCGCACAGGAGTTTCGCGCCGGCGGCCAGAGCCTGGTTCACCCACTCGGCGGTGCGGCGGGCGTCGCCTTCGCTGATCATGGGGCCGACGTCGGTGGCCTCGTCGAGCGGGTCGCCCACCTTCAGCGCCTGCACCCGCGGAACGAAAGCGCGAAGGAAGGCGGGCAGCACTCCCTGCTCCACCAGGATGCGCTGCACGGAGATGCAGCTCTGTCCGGCGAAGCTGAAGCCGCCGAAGGCACAGCGCTCGGCGGCGTGATCCAGGTCGGCGTCGCTGTGCACGATCACGCCGGCGTTGCCGCCCAGCTCCAGGGTCACGTGCTTGCGTCCGGACTTTTTCTTCAGGTCCCAGCCCACGTCGGCGCTGCCGGTGAAGGAAAGTTTCTTCAGGCGATCGTCGGTCACCAGGCACTCGGCGTCGCGGCCGGAGAGCGGCAGCACGTTCAGCCCGCCCGCGGGCCAGCCGGCCTGCTGCACAATTTCGGCCAGCAGCAGGGAACTGAGTGGAGTCTGCGAAGCCGGCTTCTGCACGATGGTGCAGCCGGCAGCGATGGCGGGCGCCAGCTTGTGCGCCACCAGGTTCAGCGGGAAGTTGAAGGGCGTGATGGCCGCCACCGGCCCCATGGGGAAGCGGCGCACCAGCGCCCAGCGTCCCGCGGTGTAGGCCTGCAGGTCGAGTGGAAGATACTCGCCGTAGATGCGCGTGCTTTCCTCGGCGGCGATGGTGAAGGTGAAGATGGCGCGGTCCACTTCCGCGCGCGCCGTCTTGAGCGGCTTGCCCGCCTCCTGCGCGATGGTGCGCGCGAACTCCTCGCGGCGCTCCGTGATTCCTTTGGCCACGGCGTGCAGGACGCGCTGGCGCTCGTAGGCGGGCAGTTTGCGCGTGGTCTCGAAAGCTCGGGCGGCGGCCGCGATCGCGGCCTCGGCGTGTTCGGGTGTGGGGCGAAAGGTGGTCGCCACGACGCTGCCGTCGAAGGGCGAGAGCACGTCGAACGGCTTGCCTTCGGTGAGCCACTTGCCGTCGAGCAGAAAGCCAACCGATCTGGTGGCGGTGCTTGCGATAGCCATCCTGGTATGCCTCCTAAGACTGTCCTCTGGGCGTGAGCGCTCCGAGCAACACGGCCACAATCAGCAGCCCGGGCACGTCGCCGAGCAGGTGGCCGCTCTCCGCCGGCTGACCAAAGGAATGCATGGCCATGATGCCCGCGTGCACCACGCTCGACCACACCGTGAACCAGATCAAGCTGGTGTGCTTAAGCGGATCCCGCGCTGCTAGAAGCAGGAATACTCCCAAAGTGGCGTACACGCCCAGAATCATCTGCTCGTACTCGGGCTGATTGGGAGTCCAGCGCCAGCCCGCAGGCCACACTTGCATGAGCGGATATATGCCAACGGTGAAAATCAAACCCACGAGCACCAGGGCAGCCTTCAAGTAACGGATACGGCCTGAGTCAGTCATCTGCGTCTCCTCATTGTCCTTCCGCATGTACGTGCAGTCCTACGCGGTGCGCGGGGCGGCGGCGACGTGCGGTTCCGCCGCCGCGGCCAGCGCCGCCTCCAGTACATCGAGCCCTTCATCGAGCTGCGCGTCGCTGATGACCAGCGGCGCCAGCAGGCGAATCACGTTGCTGTACGATCCTGCCGACATCACCACCAGTCCGTGCTCGTAGCAGTAGCGCACGACTTCGCTGGTTTCCTCGGCGGCAGGCTCGCGCGTTTCCGGATGCACCAGCTCGAGGGCGCGCATGGCGCCGAGGCCACGCACGTCGCCGATGAGCGGCCAGCGGCGCTGCCACTCGCGGGCGCGCCCGGCAAAGCGCTCGCCGATCTGCTGAGCGCGGCCACACAGGCCGTCGCGCTCGATGGTCTCGAGGGCGGCGAGCGCGGCCTCGCAAGACATGGGATTGCCGCCAAAGGTGCCGCCCAGCCCTCCGACGCAGGCCGCGTCCATCACTTCGGCGCGCCCGGTTACGGCCGCCAGCGGCAGGCCTCCGGCCAGCGACTTGGCGGTACAGATCAGGTCGGGCTCGACGCCGTAGTGTTCACTGGCAAACATGCGCCCGGTGCGCCCGAAGCCGGTTTGCACTTCGTCGGCGATGAACAGGATGCCGTGCTTGCGGCAGATGTCCTGCACGATGGAGAAAAATTCCGGCGGCGGCGCGACAAAGCCGCCCTCGCCCAACACCGGTTCAGCGATCACTGCGGCCACGGTTTCCGCCGCCACCACTCGCTTGAAGGTATCTTCCAGATGGTTCGCGCAGAACAGGGCGCAGTCGGGATAGCGCAGCGAGTACGAACAGCGGTAGCAATAGGCGTAGGGAATGCGGTAGACCTCGCCCGCAAACGGCCCGAAGCCTGCCTTGTAGGGATGGGTCTTGCTGGTGAGCGACAGGGTTAGCAGCGTGCGCCCGTGGAAGGCGTCTTCGAAGGCGATAATGGCGGGGCGTCCGGTGTAGACGCGCGCGATCTTCACCGCGTTTTCCACGGCCTCGGCGCCGCTGTTCACCAGCAGCGTCTTCTTGGGAAATTTTCCCGGCGTGATTTCGTTGAGCCGCTCGGCCACGCGGACGTATCCCTCGTACGGGGTCACGCTGAAGCACACGTGCAGGAAGCGGTCGAGCTGCGCGCGCAGCGCGGAGAGCACCCGGGGAGCGCGATGGCCGGAGTTCATCGAGCCGATTCCGCCCGCGAAGTCGAGCAGCACGTTGCCGTCCACGTCGGTAAGGGCGGCGCCTTCGGCGCGTTCCACGAACACGGGCGTCACGTGGAAAGCCGCGCGCGGCACCGCGGCCACGCGCCTCCGCATCAGCTCCACCGAGCGCGGCCCGGGAATGCTGGTCCGCAGTTGAATCGTTGCCATCGCCACCCTGCTTTCTCAGTACCAGCCGATTGGCTGCTCGTTCAGGTTCACGTACACCTGCTTGGTTTCCAGATATTCCTCGATGCCCCCGGGACCCAGCTCGCGGCCAAAGCCGGACTGCTTGTATCCGCCCCAGGGCGCTTCCACGTAGGTGGGCTGCATGTGGTTCACCCACACGATGCCGGCGCGCAGCGCCTTCACCACGCGGAAGGCGCGGTAGATGTCGCGCGACCAGACGGCCGCGGCCAGTCCGTAGGGCGTGTCGTTGGCGATGCGCAGCGCTTCGGCTTCGTCGGAGAAGGGAATCACCGCGGCCACCGGGCCGAAGATTTCTTCGCGCGCGATACGGGCGCTGTTGGAAACGTCGTAGAAAATCGTGGGCGCGACGTAGTAGCCCTTGTCGAGGCCGGCCGCCCGTCCGCCGCCCAGCGCCAGCTTGCCTTCCTGTTTTCCCAATTCCTGATAGCTGCGCACGCGCTCGTACTGCTCTTTGCTCACCAGCGGGCCCATCTTGGTTTCGCGGGCCAGCGGAGGCCCGAGGCGAATGGTCTTGGCCTTCTCCGTCATCGCCTCCACGAACTTCGGGTAGATGGACTGCTGCACCAGAATACGACTGCCCGCGGAACAGACTTCGCCCTGGTTGATGAACACTCCGAACAGCGCGCCGTCAATCGCGGCCTCGAAGTCGGCGTCGGCGAAAAAGATGTTGGGTGATTTGCCGCCCAGCTCCAGCGTGACGCGCTTCACCGTGTCCGCCGCCATCTTGACGATCTGCTTGCCCACGACGGCGCTGCCCGTGAACGCGACCTTGTCTACGCCGGGATGGGTGACCAGCGGCGCGCCCGCGGTCTCGCCGAACCCGGTGACGATGTTGATCACGCCCGGCGGCAAGCCCACTTCCGCGAACCACGCCGCCATTTCCAGCGCGGTGAGCGGCGTCTGCTCGGCGGGCTTGAGCACGCAGGTACAGCCGGCGGCGATGGCCGGCGCCAGCTTCCACGCCGCCATGAGCAGCGGATAGTTCCAGGGAATGATCTGCGCGGCCACGCCCACCGGCTCTTTCAGCGTGAGGCTGAGCGCGTTGTCGGGCACCGGGTTCACGTGCCCGACCACCTTGGTGGCCAGTCCGCCGTAATACTCGAAGCAGGTGGCCACGTCTGCGATGTCGAACTCGGCCTCGACGATGGGCTTGCCGGAATTGCGGGCCTCAATCTCGGCCAGCATGGGCAGCTCTTTGCGGATGCGTTCGGACAGGCGCAGCAGGATGCGTCCGCGCTCCTGGGCCGTGGTGGCGGGCCAGGGCCCGGAGTCGAAGGCCAGCCGCGCCGCAGCCACCGCGCGCTCCACGTCCGCTGCATCGGCCTCGGGAACTTCGGCGATGATTTCTTCCGTCGAAGGATCGTAGACCGGGAACCAGGCGCCGCGCCGGGCCTCGACAAACTCGCCGTTGATGTACATGCGATAGCGCTTCATGACGGGCCTCCTGGAGCGCCCGACTTGGCGCTCACTGGAATCAGATGTGGGGCAGCAGCGCGGCGATTCGCCATCCAGCGGCAGAACAGCGGCGCCACCACCAGAAACACGCTGCAACCCACAAACATCTTGAGTTCGTATTTCCACACCGACGTGACCTGCGCCGGCGGGATAAAAGCCACAAAAATTCCCACCAGGGTGCTGGCCAGGCCCGCAGCTCCCGCCAGCGCCAGCGCCGGCTTGCCATAGAAGACCTGCTGGTACGCCGGGTCGAAGAACGCCAGGCGCAGCAGCGCCGCGTACATGTAGGCCAAGGGCACCAGTTGCAGCACCACCGCCAGCGCCAGCAAGGTGAGGAAGGCTTCGGAGACGGAAGCCTGGGTGAAGCTGATGGCCAGAAAGATGGAGGAGAGCGCGGCGGTGACGATCAGCGCCACGTGCGGTGAGCCGAAGCGCGGATGCACGCGTCCCAGCGCCGAAGGCAGGTACTGGTCGAGTCCGGCGACGAACGGGATGCGGGCCGCGCCCGCCAGCCACGCCGAGGCGATGCCGGCGATGGAAATGCTGAGCACCAACGCGAGCGGAGGCACGGCCCACGCCAGCCCGAAGTCGCCCGCCAGCTTGCTGATGGCTTGCAGAACGCCCTGCACCACGCCAATCTCCTCCGGGCGCACGGCCAGCAGCACCGCCAGGGTCACGCCCACGTACAGCACGCCCGAAATGATGCCTCCCCAAAGCACGGCTCCGGGCAGGATGCGGCGCGGCTCTTCAATCTCGTCGCCCATGATGGACGCCAGTTCCAGCCCCACCAGCGCAAAGCAGATGGTCCCGAAGCTGGAAACCAGCTTCCAGTCCGCGCCCGCCAAGCTGAAGCTGGACGCGGTGAGGCTGCTGCCGCGTTGGGTGATGGAGTACGCAGCCAGGCTGATGAGCGCGACCGCGGCGATGGCGGTGCCGATTCCGCCCAGGTTGTTCACCCACTTGCCCACGCCCATCCCGCGAACGTTGGCCGCCACCAGCAGCCACAAGATTCCCAGCGATGCCAGAAACGTGAAGCTGCGGTCGTCGGCCAGTTTGGCCGACTCGGGTCCGGCCACATACACCGCGATCCCCACCAGGTACAGCACCACCGTGGGCACATAAAAGATGTTGTTGGTCCAATAGCACCAGCCGGAAAGGAATCCGTGGAAGTCGCCGAACATTTTCTTGGTCCACAGATACACTCCGCCTTCGCCGGGATAGCGCTGCGAAAGCTCGATGACGGCCACGCCCTGCGGCCAGAAGAACAGCAGCAGGGCGAGCAGCCACAGCCAGATCATGGCCGGCCCGCCGCTGGCCACCGCAGGAACGATGTTGAGGTTGACGATGGCCACCACGAACATCAACACCAGGTCCCGGCGCCCGAGCACGCGCTTCAGGTGCGGAGCAGCCTCGGCGGTGGCTTCGCGGGTCACTTGGGATCTCCCTGGGACAGACTCAGTGGGTAGCCGTCGCCATTTTCTCCTGCTGCGCGCTGGCCAGTCCGGGCGCGATTTCGGCGAAGGCCTCCAGGTGGCGCTCGATGTCGGCGTCCGTATGGGCGACGGAGATGGTCCACTGCTCGTCCCACCAGTAAGGCTGCGGCAGCACGCCGCGGTTGACCATGGCGAACCAGTAGTGCATCCACAGTTCGGTGTCCACCTGCGCCCAGTCGCGGTGGTTGCGAATGCGCTCGCCGTAGAGCAGCAGCGCGCCGTTCGAGCACACGCCCTCGGCGTAGGCGGTGAGCCCGGAGCTCTGGATGATCTCGCGGTAGCCGGCGACGATGCGCTGGCTCAAGCGGTTGACGTGCGCGTAGTTCTCCGGCGTGAGCACTTCGCGGAAGGTGGCCAGGCCCGCGGCCATCACCACC
This sequence comes from uncultured Terriglobales bacterium, assembly GCA_964644115.1. Classification (GTDB taxonomy): domain Bacteria; phylum Acidobacteriota; class Terriglobia; order Terriglobales; family Acidobacteriaceae; genus CAZXVY01. Next base: position 7,160 of record CAZXVY010000003.1, on the reverse strand, counting down.
GGGTTGGTGTTGTAGGTGCCGGCGTGGAACACCTTGCCTTGCGCGATGACGTCCATGATCTCGGTGCTCGTGCCGAAGGCGGAGAGCGGGAAGCCGCCGCCGATGGACTTGGCCAGGCAGACAATGTCGGGCTGCACGCCAAAATATTCGCAGGCGCCGCCGCGTCCCACCTTGGCGCCGGTTTTGACTTCGTCGAAGATGAGCAGCGCGCCGTGCTTCGTGCACAGCGCCTTCAGCCCCTGGTGATAACCGTCGTCGGGCATGCAGATGCCGATGTTCATCATGATGGGCTCGACGATCACCGCCGCGATCTCTCCCGGATATTGCGCGAACAGGCGCTCCACGCCGGCCAGATCGTTGAAGGTTGCCACCAGCGTGTTTTCCCAGGTGCCGCGCGGGATGCCGGCGCTGGCCGGGACTTGATTGGGCGCGGACGCGCTGCCCCACTTGTCCGGCTTGGGCTTCACGCTGACCATGGCCGAGTCGTGCACGCCGTGGTAAGCCCCTTCCATCTTGATAATGCGGTCCCGCCCAGTGAAACCCCGGGCGATGCGGATGGCGTGCATGGTGGCTTCCGTGCCGCTGTTGCCGAAGCGCACCTGCTCCACCGGGAAGCGCTGGCAGATTTCCTCCGCCAGTTCGTACTCGAGGTCATGCGGCATGCCGAACATGGTGCCCGTGTGCAGGCGTTCCTCCACGGCGCGCACCACGGCGGGATGGCAGTGCCCGGCCATCAGCGCGCCGAAGCAGAGGTTGAAGTCAATGAGGTCGTTGCCGTCGAGGTCGCGGATGTGCCCGCCCTTTCCGTCGCGGACGAAAATGGGATGCGGCTCATAGGTGCGGAAGTTCGAGGCCACGCCCAGGGGCAGGCGCTTCCACGCCTTCTTCAGCGCCGCCGCCGACTTGGGCGTGCGCCGCTCGTAGGTCTCGAGTTCCTTGCGAAGTGCTTCGTGCATGATGGCCTCCGGGATCAGCGCTTACTTCAGGATGCGGCCGGCGCGGGCCGCATGGGCCCGCGCCTCCGTCGGGTAGTCGAACGTCTCGCCGCAGTCTCCTAAAAGAACAATTTCAGGGCGAACTGGATCTGGCGCGGTTCCTTGGCGCGTTTGACGGTGCCGAACTCCGAGCCGTTGGTGATGTTGCCGTCGGGGTTGAAGAACTGCGTGTGGTTCCACAGGTTGAAGAACTCGGCGCGGAACTCCAGCCGCCAGCGATCGTTGACGGGCGTGCTCTTGTGGATGCCGAAGTCCCAGTTATTAATGCTGGGGCCACAGCAGACCGTGCGGGGCGCCGTGCCCAGCGTGCCGAAGGCTGCCGTAGTGAAGGCCGACGGATCGAAGAACAGGCTATCGGGATTTTCGCGCGGATCCATGGTCACCAACGGCCCGATCTGGTCGGGGCGCCCGGGCAGCTCGAAGTCAAAGCTCAGCATCAGCTCCTGGTCGTCTTCCGACAGGATGCGGATGGGGAAGCCGGTCTGGAACGTGGTGATGCCACTGACCGCCCAGCCGTTCAGCAGCTTGCTCTTGAAGCCTTCGTACTTGGGTACGGGCAGTTCCCAGTAGTAGCTGGCCACGAATCGGTGCGATGCGTGGAACAGCGAGAGCGAGCGCGCCGCCTCGAAATCAAACGGGTTCAGGATGTTCTCGAAACTGGAAGCGTTGTCAATGGACTTCGACCAGGTATAGGCAGCGCTGAACTGTAGGCCTTTGGAGAAGCGCTTCTCCAGCAGCACTTGCAGCGAGTTGTAGCTGGAATGCGCGATGGTGTCCTGGGCAAAGATGTTGGAGAACACGGGCACGCCGTCGACCGGGCAACCGTTGATGAAGGTGAGGTTCACGTCGTCATAGCCGTTCGTCGGATCGCACTGGGGAGATGAATTCGGGCGCAGACCTACAAGAGCTATGGGGGTGCCGGCCCCCGCGCCGGTTACCACGTTGCCGTTGGGCAGGGTCAGGCTGTCGCCGGGCTGCAGCACAAAGCCGTACGGGACATCGGCGAAGAAGGCACCGCACTCCAGGTCCCCGATGCCATTGACCGCCCCGGTGTAGGCGGGGTCGCCCGTATCAAACAGTGCTTGCAAGTCCAGGCAGGTTTGCGGATTGCCGAAGTTGAGGTCGTGCGTCGCCAGCAGGCGGTGTCCTTGCGAGCCGACGTAGCCAACCTGGAACATCATGCTGTTCGTAATCTGCCGCTGCACCGTGAAGTTGTATTGGGCCGCATACTGCGGGCGCAGGTTGGGCAGGAACTGGCCGAAGAGCAGGATGGGGCGGAAGCGCGACCAGTCCACCGGCGAGCCGCGCGGCGGGTTGAGGATGCCGCCGAAGGGATTGGGGCTGATGGTCCCGCTCTGGCCGACAAAGGGCGTGTTAAACATCACGTTGGACAGTCCAGAGCTGCCTCCGAATGGGGGCTCGGCGCTGAACTGCTCGAGGACCAGTTGCTCCACCGGGTTGTAGAACAGGCCCCAGCCCATGCGGATACTGGTCTTGCCTGGACCGCCGGTGAGTCTTGCGAACCAGCCGTCGGTGGCGCCCGGGCTCCACGCCAGGCCGATGCGCGGGGCGAACGCGCGGTGGTAGGTCTGGGTCAGGCCGTTGGAGATGCCGGTGTCGCCCGGCACCACCAGCCCCAGGGGAAAGAAGGCCTCGGCCGGATCGCCGGGGTTGCAGCCCAGCGGCTGCCCGGCCACGCCACCGTAGGAGGTGAATAGGGGGTTGGTGGTTACGTTATCGGCCAGGAACTCGTTGATCTGGCAGGGATAAATCATACCCTGCTGATCTTCGCGGAAGGTCTGCACCTTCTGGCCTACGTCGCCGATAGGAGTATTGAATTCCCAGCGCAGGCCGAAGTTCAGCGTCAGGTTGTCCTTGATCCTCCAACTGTCCTGCGCGAACAGGTACAGCGAAGTGCTGCGCACGCGCTCTTCCTGCGCCGAGCCTTGCAGGTAAAAGTCCGGCAGTCCCAGCAGGTAATTTGGAATTAGGCTCTGCGTCGCCAGGCCCATGGCGTTCAAGGGATCGCTGGGGTCCGGGTGCAGGAGGCCTATGTCGTTCGGGCCTCCGCCGAAGTAAGAGTAGGAACCGTTGACGTCGAAGAACAGGAACTGGTCGAAGCGCTGGCGGCGGACGTCGCCGCCGAACTTCAGGCTGTGCTTGCCCACCACCTTGCTGAAGTTGTCGCTCCACTGGAAGCTGTTGCCGGCCGCGGGCAGCTCGCCCTCAAAGTTGCTGCCGATGGAGAAGGCACCGCCCACATCAATGAACGGCACGCCTTCGCGGTCCGGGCCCAAGCCGGGCGTGATGCCCTCGAAGGGGAAGGCGGGATCGGCAAAGCAATTGGTCGCGGGCACGGTGGCACACGAGTCAGTCACCGAGCGCGTGCGTTGGGGATGAAAAAAGGTTTCCTGACCGGCGCGGAAATAATTGAAGCGCAGTTCGTTGACCGTGGTCGGGCTGAGGACCCAGGTGTGGGTGATGTTGGCCTGCTGGAAGCGCTGGTCGCTAGAATCGCCGAAACCCGGCAGCACCGCGCCGCCCGCTTGGAAGCGCGCAAACGGCTTGACCAGAAAGTTGTCGGAGAAGAAGTAATAGATGCTGAGCTGGTGCTTGTCGTTGATCTTATGGTCGAGCCGCGCGGTGAACTGGGTGCCGTTTTCTATGCCCCCCGGGACGGACTGGAACTCGCCGCTCGGATCCGTGGGCACAAACTGGGTGAGCAGGTCCGCAGCCGTGGGGTCGAAGCACGCCGTGGGGATGATGTTGCCGGGGAAGGCCGTCGAATAGGGGACACCGTCGGGAGGCAGGGTAGAGGGAAGAGGGATGCCTAAACCACAACGGGCGTTCAGCAAGTTAGCTACAAAGTCGTCGGTGATGAAACCGCCGAAGGGCAGCGGCGCCAGGCCAGTGGCAGGGTTGGGCTGGGAGAAATCGCCCAGAGCCTCGTCTGGTGTGGGCACCGTGACCACATCCGACGAAACTCCCCGCCGCAGGCGTTTGCCTTCGTAAGAAACGAAGAAGAACGTCCTGTCCTTGACGATGGGGCCGCCCAAGGTGCCGCCGAAGACGTTCTGCTTGAACACCGGGCGTTCCACGTCAAAGAAGCCGCTTGCGTTCAGCTTCTCGTTGCGGAAATACTCGAACAGATTGCCGTGAACCGCGTTGGAACCGGTCTTGGTCACCACGTTCACCACCGACCCGGAGTTGCGCCCGTACTCAGCGTCAAAGTTGTTGGTGAGCACGCGGAATTCCTCGATGGTATCGGGCGAGGGCTGGATGACGGGCAGATTGACGAAGGTGTCGTTGGCGTCGCCCCCGTTCACCGTGAAGTTGTTGGAGCGGCCGCGCCCCCCGTTTACCGAGACCACGCCGGCAGTTTCAGTGCCGAAAAACAGGTCCTGGCCCACGTTGGACTGCACGCCCGGCTGCAACTGCAGGAGCTGATAGGTGTCGCGCGCGCTGAGCGGCAGGTTGTTCACCGCGCGCTCGTTCACCACTGCCCCCAGTTGGGTGTTGGTGGTCTCGATGAGGGGCGGGGCCGCGCCCACTTCGATGACTTCAGTGGAGGCGCCCACCGCCAGCTTCACTTCCACCACCACCACACGGCCGATGTCAATATGGATTTCCTTCTGCTGGTACTTCTTGAAGCCAGTGGCCTCGACTTCCAGGTCGTAGGCGCCCACCGGCATCACCGGAAAGACAAAGCTGCCGCCCGCATCGCTGGACGCGGAGCGCGTCACCTTGGTGGCCTGCTGGGTGGCGGTGATCTTGGCGTTGGGGACGACCGCGCCGGAAGGATCCTTCACCGTGCCGCGCAGCGTTCCGCTGGTTTGGGCCGCGGCCGGGACCATCAGGACCAGGGTTGCAAGCGCCAGCGCCAGGGTGCGGCCAAATGGTGTGAACATGACACTCTCCTCGACCCGCTTGAGATTTTGTCTTCGGGCCTGCCGCCGGCGGCGCCGGACCACGGGTTGCGGAGCCGGGCAAACCCTACTAGAATTCCGCAAGGCTAGTGGACGGCGGGGCCAGTGTCAAGAGGGCAGAGCGCAAAAAACGGCAGTTCCGGAAACGGCGGCCACGGCTACTTGAAGATTGGCGACGTGGCCCGGCGGGTGGGGGTTTCCGCCTCGGTGCTGCGCTCCTGGGAAACCCTCGGACTGCTCCATCCCCAGCGCACCCGCAGCGGCTACCGCTTGTATTCGCCGCACGACCTCAAGCTGCTCAAGCGCGCCCGCTTTCTGCGGGGCGCGCGCGGGCTCAATCCGCCCGCCATCGTGCGCATCCTCAAGGAGCAGGGACTGCTGCGCCCTGCGCCCCGCAACGGCGCGGCCGCCCTGGGGGCGCGCTTGCGCCATCTGCGGCGCAGCCGCAAACTGTCGCTGGCCGCGGTGGCGGCCGAAGCCGGCATTTCCGTCGCTTTCCTCAGCGCTCTCGAGCGTTCCCGGATGAGCGCTTCGGTGGGCACCCTGCGCAAGCTGGCGCGCTTTTACGGCGTCAACATCCTCAGCTTCTTTGATCCCACGGAGGAGAACCCGCACCTGGTGCGCCCCGCGGAACGCAAACGCCTGCAGGCCGGACGCGGCGTGCGTATGGAGCTGCTGGCCTGGGGCAACACCGTCATGGAGCCGCACCTGTTCCGCATCGCGCCCCGCGCCGGCAGCGGCGACTCCTACTCTCACGACGGCGAGGAGTTCCTGTACATTGTCCGCGGGCAATTGGAGATTTCTCTGGAAGACCGCGCTTTCCGGCTGGCCACCGGCGACAGCTTCTACTTCGAGAGCAATACGCCGCATCGCTGGTCGAACCCGGGAAAGGAAGAAGCCTGGGTGCTGTGGGTGAACACGCCGCCAACGTTCTAGCGGGACTTGTCATCCCGAGCGAAGCCCGCCGCAGGCGGGCGAAGTCGAGGGATCTCGGTTTTGAAAGCAAGCAGGAAAGGGAAGGAAACAGAGACGCCATGAAACGATTCCTCACCGCCGCCCTCGTACTCGCCGCCGCTCTGCTCCTCCTGGCCGCCTGCCAGCAGAAAAAGGAGACCCGCACGCTCAGCCTGCTGGTGTGGGAAGGCTACGCCGACCCCTCCTTCGTGAAGGCGTTCGAGGAAAAGTGCCAGTGCAAGGTCACGGCGTCTTACATGGGATCGAGCGACGAGTTGGTGGCCAAGCTGCGCGGCGGCAGCGCCGCCAACTACGACGTCATCTCGCCTTCCAGCGACGTGGCCACCATGCTGGCCACCACCGGCCTCACCGCGCCCGTGGACCTGGGGCGAATTCCTGCCTACAGCCAGCTCTCGCAGCAGCTCCGCGATCTGCCGCTGGTGAAGCACCAGGGCAAGGTGTACGGCGTGCCTTTCGTCTGGGGACCGAACCCGCTGCTCTACGACACCACCGTCTTCAAGACTCCGCCGGAAAGTTGGACCGTTCTGTGGGAGGCGAAATACAGGAACAAGATTTCCGTTTGGGATGATCTCTCCACCGTGTACATGGCGGCGCAGGTCCTGGGCTTCGATCAACCTGATCCCGCCGCGCTCTACAACCTCAGCGACCAGCAACTCGCGGAGGCGAAAAAGAAGCTGCTCGTGCTCAAGCCCAACATCCGCAAGATGTGGGCCACGGGCGGCGAGTTGACCAATCTTTTTCAGAACAAGGAAATCGTCGCCGCCATGGGCTGGCCGCTGATGACCAACGATCTGCGCAAGCTCAATTTTCCCATCGGCGAAACCATCCCCAAGGAAAACACCACCGGCTGGATTGACCACCTGATGATCACCGCTGCCAGCGAGAACAAAGATCTGGCGCACCAGTTCCTGGCCTACATGGTCGAAGCGCGCACCCAGAAGGCGGTCACCGACGTTACCAAGTACACACCCGCCAACCCGCAGGCCGGGCAGTTGATGACGGCAGAGGAGCGAAAGGCGGTCCACCTGGATGATCCCGAGTACCCGAAGCGCATCTACTTCTGGCAGCACGTGGCGCGGCGCGACAAATACAACCAGATGTGGAACGAAGTGAAGGCGGCACAGTAAGCTTCGACCTCCGCAGTACGCCGTATGACTTCGCCCGCCACCAAACTCGTGCCCGCGGACGCGGGAACTCAGCCGCCGCAGCGCCCCACGCTGCTCAGCATCCGCGCCGTGGCCAAGCGCTTCGGCGCGCGCGAAGT
>CAZXVY010000002.1:0-34534 GCA_964644115.1 uncultured Terriglobales bacterium | reverse complement strand
ATGGACGCTTGTAGGCTGCGACTTTGGCACCGTGGTTGCCTGGGACAAGACCGGAGAAAAAAGGACCCCTCGTCCCCGCGAGACAGGCCAGATTCACGTGTTGAGCGAACATCCGGGAGACTACGAGATCAAGATCCTGGAGAGAGGCCGACTGGCGCGATCGCTGAAATTCACTGTCGCTGAAGACGGAACCATTGTTGACAACGGCATCGCCACTGCCAACAAGCTGGGCAGCGACAAAATTATTGTGCCCGTCAAGTTCATAGGAGCCCCGGACGGTGTGTGGAACCGTCTCGCTTGGAAGACTGACGCTTTCTTCGGCAATCCTCTGAGCGGCTTTACATGGGTACCCTAGGGCGCAATCCGGCCTTGGGACTGGTTGCAAGGCATCTCTTTCGTTCAAGGGGAGGTTCCTGTATGAAGTGCCGGAAAGATTTCCTCCGTTTTCCACTTCTCGCGCTGTTTGCCGCGACGTCCTTCCTGGCCACAGTCCATCCTGCCGCGCTGGCCCAGGACGGGCCGGCAGAGCCCACGATCCGCAAGGACTCGATCATCGCCAGCATATACCCAAATTTCTCGCGCACGGAGTGGAGGGTGGACTTCAAGTTTGAAGTCAACACACCCTTTACCCGGGAGGACCGGCTCTGGGTGGACGTTCTCTACCCCGGCAGGAAAGACCGCATAACCCACGAATGCGAGGGGGATACCGCGGGTGAGAACAAAGCTGACTTTCGTTGCCAGGCCCCCACTGGGCCCCCTTACAACCCTGCCGGGGGCGTGGTGGATTTTGAGATCCACATGGCCAACGAACTGTCCGGGAAAAATCTCGTGCTCTTCCGCGGCAAGATGAAGGTTGTGAAGGGGCCTGAAAACGCCGGCCGGCCGGCAGAGTACTTCCACGTGGATGAGGATTGGCGCATCCCCATTGGCTACCTCTACCGCGACGGCGACGAGCATCTCACTTTCGCGGTTTGGTGGTTTGGGCAATCTGTGGACTACGCTGATACGACTGCCCACCTTTTTCATGAGGGCAAGGCCATCGCCAAGTCGTACCCTTGTGGTCTACAGCCGCTACGCTGTAGTTTTCGGACGGACGGAATTAACCCGGTTCCAGCACTGAGTCCCGGCACCTACGAGATCAAGGTGCTGAAGGAAGGCCGCTTGAAGCGGACCGCCACCTTCACCGTCAACCAAGACGGCAGCTACGACAACGGCATCGCCAGCGCCAATAAGCTCGGCAGCGACAAGGTGATTATCCCGGTAAACGTGGTTGGAGATCTGCCCCGTCCCTGGAACAAGCTGGCCTGGAAAACGGAAGCCTTCTACGGCAATCCGCTGACCGGCTTTACAGCGCCGCCGTAAAGAGGCAGGTTGGAGGAGGTAGGAAGCAGGAGGCAGGGGGTTCCTCCCTCCTCCCTCCTCCCTCCTACTTCCTACCTCCTCCGTTCTACCTCCTGCCTCGCGATCCAGCCCTTGACTTCGGATGGCGCTGCGATATAGTTCGTTCTCCCTCAATACAACTGATCCAACCCTCGTCCTGATTCCGACAATTCGCTGAATTACTCGTGAGGTGCGCTATGAAAGACAGCATTTGGTTCCGGCAGGTTCCTTGGCGCCTGCTGCTCGCCGTACTCTGCCTGTTGACCGCAGCGCCGCAGCCGGCTCTCGCCCAGGACGAGCCCACCATCGCCAAGGATTCTGTCCTGGTCACTGTGCAAAAGGCCCATGGTGGCATTTACGGATGGGTACCCGAGATCAAATTCACGATCAACGGACCCATGCCCAGCGGCAGCGTTCCTTGGGTGGAATTTGGCTTCGCCGGCAAGAAGCAGTGGCTCAAACTCGAATGCGAAGCCGGGAGGGGCACGAAGGGTAGGCCAGAAGCGGAGTGTCATGTTGGCGATCGGGAGAAGGAAAAATACCAGGTTATTTTTACCGGCTTGGTGGATTTCGCCATCCACCTGCGCAACGAGCTGCAGCAGTCGAACACCACCCTGTTCCGAGGCAAGATGAAGGTCGGGAAGTATCCCCATCCCAAGAATCCCAAACAGGAATACGTAACGTATTACGTTGATGAGGACTGGAGAATCCCCATCGGCTACCTCTACGTGGGCGAGGACCGTCTCAATCTGGAATTTTGGTGGCGCGACAATCTTGATGAAGCGAAGGCCTACCTGTTTCATCAGGGCAAGGAGGTGGACCAGAACACCCCATGCGTTGGGTCGCTAGTCGGAGTGGCAAGCCAAACTTGGGGCCGAGCCGAGTGCATCTTTCGGCATTCGTCGCCGGATGACCTGAAGAAGAAACCTGGCGAATATGAGATCAAGGTGATGCGAGATGAGCGCCTCGCGCGATCGGTGAAATTCACCGTCAACGCCGACGGAAGCTTCGATAACGGCATCGCCGCCGCCAACCAACTGGGCAGCAACCGCGTGATCGTGCCCGTCAAGGTGATAGGAGATCAGGACGGCGTGTGGGACAAGTTGGCCTGGAAAACAGGCGCCTTCTACGGCAATCCCCTCACCGGTTTTACGTGGGTACCTTAAAGTTGCGCGGTCGCTACCTGGCCGCGACGCCCAGCTTTCTCAGCCGTTCCCGTGCGCTGTTTGCTTCCGCGGAGCGCGGATAGCGCGCGGCCAGCGTGCGCAGCGCGCTCACTCCCTGGTCGCGCTGCCCCAGTTCCAGCAGCGCGAAGCCCTTCTTGAGCAGGGCGGCGCGCACCTTGTTGCCTTCCGGATACTGCTCAATCACCTTGTCGTACCCGGCCACCGCGGCCTGGTAGTTTTTCTGGCGGTAGTCAAGGTCGGCGACGTAGAAATGGGCGTTCCCGGCCAGCTCGGTGTTGGGGTAGTACTTCAGATAGTCCTGGAACTGCTGCATGGCCAGGTCGTGGCGGCCGGCGTTGTAGTCGGTGAGCGCGTTTTTATAGAGCGAGTCGGCGGGCGGGGCGTCGGCGGGAGGAGTGGCAGGGGTCGCGGCGCCGATGTTCGCCTGCGCCGCCTTCATCTCCTCAAGCTGCTGCGCCAGCCGGGCGGTGCGCGCCTTGAGCTCATCGAGCGAGTCCTGCAGCGCCTGCACCTGCACGGAAACCTGCTCCACCTTGTCGCCGGTCTGGCCGGCCTGCTCGGTGAGCGCGCGCTCCAGCCGGGTGACCGTCTCCGCCATCTTGTTGAGGTTGTCGGTGTTCTGCTCCGCCAGGCTGCGCATCACGCCCATGCGTTCATCGAACGAACGCTGCATGAGCGACATCTGCGTCTGCATGGCGTCCACCGTGGCCTGCAGGCGGATGAGGCGGTCCTTGGTACTCTGGGCCTGGGCGGGCGCCGCCAGGACGGCCAGCGTGATCAAGACGAAAACGTAAACAGCTCTTCGCATGAGTATGTACCTGTTCTCTTGGATGCCGGTGCGCACGCCGGACGTTTACTTTTCCAGCACGAAGTGGCCGCGCCGGTTCTGCTGCCAGCAGTCTTCGCTGGACTGGGTGCAAAACGGCTTCTCCTTGCCGAAGCTGACCACCCGAATGCGGTCCGCGGAAACGCCCAGGCGCACCAGCGCGTCGCGGGTGGCCAGGGCGCGGCTGTCGCCCAGCGTCAGGTTGTATTCAATGGAGCCGCGTTCATCGCAGTGGCCTTCGAGGATGAAGCGCAGCCGGGGATGCTGGGTGAGGAAGCGCGCGTTGTCGCGCAGCGTGCGATCGGCGTCGGCGCGGACGTCGTACTGGTCGTAGTCGAAGAACACGTCCTTCACACTGCGCGCGAACATCTGGGCCTCGGTCTCGCTTACTCCCGGTGGCGCCGTGGGGGTATCGGTCACGGTGACCCGGGCGGTGGCTTCCTGCTCTCCGCCGGGACCGCGCGCGATCAGGCGGTAGGTGATGGAGGCTTCCGGGGACACCGTGCGCGAGCCGTTGGCTTCCACCGTGCCCATGCCCGGAATGCTGATGTCAGTGGCGTTGCTGGTCCTCCAGGTGAGGATGGTGGACTGGCCCTTAACGATGGCGTTGGGATTTGCGGCCAGCGACGCCGTAGGCGTCGGCGGTGGCGGCGTGGCGGCGGGCGGAGGCGGCTCCACCTTCTTCTGGCAGCCCCCCAGCAGAACTGCGGCCAGCGCCAGGGTCAACAGGCTCCACTGCAGCGTCTTTGGCTTCACCGGTTCCTCCCGCGGGCAAATCGCCGATTTGCCGTCTTGTCTTGGATACCTTGTTCTCGCTATGGCGTCAAGCGCACAATTCTATTTCGCGCCCCAGTGGGGCTGAGTGTTGCTGCCCGCTGCGGTAAGTTGGCGAGGCTGGGAGCCGTCGGCCAGCATGCTCCAGATGTGCGTGCCGCCGCCTCGCGTGGACTGGTACACGATGTGCCGGCCGTCCGGCGACCACGACGGGAAATCATTCCGGCCTCCCGAGTGGGTCAGTTGTACCCATTGCTTGCCGGCCAGGTCCATGATGTAGATGTCCTGGCCGCCCGGCTCTCCCGGCCCGTAGTTGCGGATCCAGGAGAAGGCGAGGAACTGTCCATTAGGCGACCACGACGGCGACACCGCGTAACCGCCGTCGGTGAGGCGCTGCAGGTTGGCGCCGTCGGTGTCCATCAAGTAGATCTGCGGCAGCCCGCTGCGCCCGCTCACGAAGGCGATCTGCGCTCCCGTTTTCGGGTTCCAAACCGGGGAAGTGTCCGGCCCGCGAAAAGCGGTGAGGCGCTGCGGGCGGGCCCCGGAGGAGTCGGCAATGAAAATCTCCGGATCGCCCCGCATGGACGAAGAAAACGCCAGCTTGCTCCCGTCCGGCGACCAGGATGGCGAAGAGTTCGTGCCTGCATACCGCGGGAAGGCCGCCATTCTCCCCAATTCGACTGAGTACATCGCCAGGTCGGCGCCGCCGCGCGCGTAGGAAGTGAACACCACGCGCCCGCCGTCGGGCGACGCCTTGGGCGAGAGCGCAATCGAGCCCAGCTTGGTCAGCGCCCGCTGGCCGTAGCCGTCGTAGTCCATGGCCCACACTTCCTTGTTCCCGCTGCGGGCGCTGATGAAGTAGATCCGGCTCTCGGCGATGCCCGCAATTCCGCCGCCCAGCCGCAGGATGATCTCGTTGGCGAAGCGGTGCGCCATCAAGCGCGCGTTCTGCTCCGTCGCCTTCTCCCGGTACTGCTTGCCCAGCACTTGAGGCGACGCCGGGTTCTTCACGTCGTACAGCCAGCCCTGCATGGCCAGGTCTTCGCCCGCGGTGGCCAAGTTGCCGAACGCCACCATCGCCGCGTTGGGTGGCGGGTTGCTCCAGGCCTCCAGCTTGATCTGTTGCGGAGAAGCGGGAACGCTCAGCGGATAAAAGCTCTTCGACACCAACTCGAAGATTCCCGCCTGCTCCAGGTCGTTCCACAGCGTCTGGTTGAAGACCCGCGCCAGCGCCGCCGCATTTCCGGAAGCTGGCGCCTGAAACTCCGGCGCCGCTAGGCGAACTTTCTCCACGCCCAGGCCGGTTCCCGTGCGGATCCAGTCTTGAGAAGTCGCCGCCGGCGAAAGTAAGACAAGTAGAAGCGCGAAAGAGAGCAGACGATTAGGGTCCATGATCCTCAAGTGCCGGCTGCCACGTGTTGAGTGCTGACTGTTGAGTGCTGAATGCTGAGTGCCAACGGCTAACGCTTGTAATCAAACCAGAACTCCACCGAGACCTTGCTCCCGGAGTAATCCGCGGGCAGCGGGCCGAAAGTGTCAATGCGGCGCAGCGCGCGCAGCGCCGACTGGTCGAGCGACGGGATGCCGCTCGACTGCGTCACCTGGATGTTCACCGGCTGGCCGTGCCGCAGGATGTCAAAAGTGATGTAGACGCGCCGCGCCGAGCTGATGCGCGCATCCACCTCGTACTGCAGCCAGTTCTGCGAAACTTTCTCGCGGACCACGCGCACGTACCAGGCATAGCGGGTTCCGAAGTCTCCACCACCGGTGAAGCCGAAGCCTCCTTTGGCGCCGTCGGCCACAAAGACCCCGTAGGGCCCGCTCACCGGGCCGCCCTCGCCAAAGGGCACAACGTTGGAGGGCGGTTCCGGAGGCCGCACTTTCTCCGGCTTCTTCTTCGCGTCCTGCGCGGGAATGGGAACCGCGTCGGGGGCCTGCTCGCGCTCCCGCGGTTCCGTGCGCGACAGCCCGGCAGACTGGTTGGCAACAATATTCTCGCGCTCGGTTTCGCGCCGCGGCAGAGGGACGGTGGCGCTGCTGACCAGTGTTGCGCTCATGGCTCCGCCGCCGGAACCCTCGCCGCCCCAGCTCTCTCCGTGGAACCCGCCGGCCACGGCGCCATAGAGCAGCACGCTGGCGAAGAGCAGGCCATGCAGGGCCACCGACCAGGCCAGCGGCACCTGCCAAGGGTCCCGTTCTTCGAAGATGCCGGCGCTAACGGCCATGTTCCTTCAGCGGCTCCGTGACGATGCTGACGTTGGAAATCCCCGCCTGCTTCACCGCGTCCATCACCGTGGCGAAGGCCCCGAAGGGCACGTTTTCGTCGGCCCGCAGGTAGATGGACTGGCGTTCCGGATCGCGGATCTTCTCCCGCAGACGGGCGCCGATCTGGTTGATATTGATGGGCTCGTTGCCCAGGTAGACGCGCTGCGAGCGGTCAATCGAAATCACCAGGCGCTCTTCGCTGATTTCCTTGACCGTGCGCGTCTTGGGGACGGCCACTTCCACCCCCGACTGCAGCATCGGCGCGGTGATCATCAAGATCACCAGCAGCACCAGAATCACGTCCACCATGGGCGTGACGTTGATGTCGGAAAGCGAACTCTCGGTGCGGCCGCGGGCATTGGTGAAGGCCATCGAACTATCCCTTGGACTCGGGTGCGCTGCGCTCCACCAGGTTCAGGAACTCCAGCGCAAAGTCGTCCATGCGCGCGCCGAACTCGCGGACGGAGTGCGTCAACTGGTTGTAGGCCACCACCGCCGGGATGGCCGCGAACAGGCCGGCTGCGGTCGCGATCAGCGCCTCGGAAATGCCCGGGGCCACGGCGCGCAGCGTGGCCGAGCCCGACGTGCCCAGCGAGTGAAAGGCGTCAATAATGCCCCACACCGTGCCGAACAGTCCGATGAAGGGCGTTACCGCGCCCGTGGTCGCCAGCCAGGGCAGGCGCCGCTCCAGCCGCGTCAACTCTTCCGATGCCGCGATTTGCATGGCGCGTTGTATTGCCACCACGTTCTTGACCGTGCCCGAAGGGTTTCCTGCTTGCCGGCGGTATTCCTCAAAACCTGCCTGATACACGGTGACCAAGGGGCTGGGTTCGAACTGCGACGCCACCGCCGCCATGTCCTGCACGCGCGGCGCCTTGCGAAACGCCTTCATGAAGCGTGCGCTCTGCACTCGCGCTTTGCGGAACAGGCCCCACTTGGAAAGAGTGATGGCCCAGGAAAAAACACTGAACAGCAGCAGGATGGCCAGCACCGCCTTGGCGACGGGCCCGCTTTGCGCGATCAGGTTGCCGATCTCACCGCCCACGAAACCCGCGAAGAACAGAAAAATCTTCATCTCTTCGCAACCTAGCACAGCGGTATGCCATCGTCAACGAATGGAAACCGCGCCGCACACCAGAAGACACGGGCCGCGGCAGGATTGGGCGCTGCCGTTACAATCTCCGGCGACTGCAGCCAGCCCGCAGGTCTCCACAGATTTTCGTGCTATGCTTCGGCGAGAGACACAGGGACCACGGTGCTCGTCGAGCTGCGCGTCGAAAATTACGCGGTGATAGACAACGTCGCCGTCGAATTTGGTCCCGGCCTCAACCTGCTCACCGGCGAAACCGGCGCCGGCAAATCCCTCCTGATTGACGCACTGGCGCTGCTGCTGGGCGAGAGGTCCTCCAGCGACGCCGTCCGCCACGGCGCCGAGCGCGCCGTGGTTTCCGCGCATTTCGAAGGCGAGAGCAGGGAAGTGGCCCGCATCCTCGGAGAACACGGCCTCGACGGCGACGGCTCGACCGTGATCCTGCGCCGCGAGATCTCCAGTTCCGGCAAGGGGCGGGTCTTCCTCAACAACCAGCCAGCCACGGTGGCCGTCCTCGGCCGCCTGGCGCCTCACCTTGCGGTCGTGCACGCGCAGAACGAATCCATTCTGGCCTTCGATGCCGCTGCCCGCCGCGGCCTGCTGGACGCTTTTGCGGAAAGCCCCGTCGCTCCGGTCGGAAGCGCCTTCGCCCGCTGGAAGGAGCTGCGTGACCGCATCGCCGAGCTCGACCGCGATGAGCAGGACCGGCTGCGCCTCGCGGATTTGTGGAGGTTTCAGCAGCAGGAGATTTCCGGCGCGCGCCTGCACACCGGGGAAGACGAGCGGCTGGAAAGCGAGAAGCGCGTGCTGGCCAACTCCGAGAAGGTCTACGCTGCCGCCATGAGCGCGTATGACGCGCTCTACGAATCCGGCGCCTCGGCCGCGGCTTCGCTGCGCGCTGCCACGCGCCACCTGGAAGAGCTGGCGCGCTACGATGCGAAATTCCTGGAGAGTGCCGCCACGCTCGAGTCGGCCCGCCTGAACGCCGAGGACGTGGCTACCTCTCTGCGCGACTACGCGCAGAACATCCACGCCTCGCCCCAGCGCCTGGCAGAAGTGGAGGACCGCCTGGCGCTCCTCGACCGTCTGAAGCGCAAGTACGGCAGGACGCTGGAGGAGGTAATCGCTTACGGCGATGACGCAGGCCGAAAACTCAGCGAGGTGGAGAACCGTGACGACATCCTGCGCGCCCTCCGCAAGGATCTGGCCGCTGCCGCCGCGGAGTATCTCCGCGCGGCGCGTGCGCTGTCGCGGCACCGCAGCCAGGCCGCCCGGCGTCTGGAGAAGCTGGTGGAGAAAGAAATCAACGACCTGGCCATGAAGTCGGGTTTCGTGGTGGAGGTGAGTGCTTCCGAAGAGGAGTCGCAGTGGTCTGCGGACGGGCTCGACGAGGTGGTGTATCTCATCTCCCCGAATCCCGGAGAGCCCCTGGGCCCGGTGGAGAAGATCGCCTCGGGCGGCGAGCTCTCCCGTGTGATGCTGGCGTTGAAGGTCACGGTGGAAGCCGGCGTAGCGCGCTCGCCTTCGAGCACGCGCCTGAGGGGAGAAGCTGCGGTCCGCACCCTGATCTTCGATGAAATTGACTCCGGCATCGGAGGCCGCGCGGCTGAGGCGGTCGGCCGCAAGCTCAAGGCCCTGGCCCGCGGCAATCAGGTGCTGTGCATCACCCACCTGCCGCAGATCGCATCCTTCGCCGACCTGCATTACGTGGTGGAAAAACGCGAAGCCGGCGGCCGGACCCAAACCCGCATCCGCCGCCTGAGCGAGGAAGAGCGCACCGAAGAACTGGCGCGCATGCTCTCTGGAGCCCGTCTGACGGAAACCTCCCGCCGCCACGCCGAGCAGTTGCTCAAAACCAACGCCTGAGAATGCCAGCCGCTCGCATACCTCCGGTGCCCGAATAATGCTAATTCCAACAGTTTGTAAGGGTTAGAATAGCGGTACCCGGCAAAACTTCCATAATCTGTAGCTTCCTGAAAGGCATACTTGGAACGTATACTGGGAGCGCATGACGACGGCTGTGGAAAAAACTCTGCTCCTGCTCAAGCCCCGGGGGTTTTGTGCCGGGGTGGTGCGCGCGATTGACGTTGTGCGCATCGCGCTCGACACCTTTGGGCCGCCTATCTATGTGCGCAAGGAAATCGTGCACAACCGCTACGTGGTGGAAGACCTGGCCGCCAAGGGCGCCATCTTCGTGGACGACGTGGACGAGGTTCCCAACGGCGAGCGCGTCATTTACAGTGCCCACGGGGTTTCCCCGGAGGTGCGCGAGGCCAGCGAGGGCCGCGGCTTACGGGTGATTGACGCCACCTGCCCGCTGGTCACCAAAGTACACGTCGAAGCGGTGAAGTACGCCAACGAGGCCTACAGCATTATCCTCATCGGGCACCGCGACCACGACGAAGTGATCGGCACGCTGGGCGAGGCGCCGCGGGTGACCCAGGTGGTGGGCTCTCCCGAAGAAGTTGAGAGCCTCGATGTTCCCGATCCCACTCGCGTCGCCTACATCACCCAGACCACGCTGAGCCTCGACGAAACCAGCGACATCATCGAAGCCTTGCGCAGCAAGTTTCCCGAGATCAAGGGGCCGCACGCCCAGGACATCTGTTACGCCACGGAGAACCGCCAGGTGGCGGTGAAGCACGTGGCCGAGGACGCCGAGCTGCTGTTGGTGGTGGGTTCCGACAACAGCTCCAACTCCAACCGGCTGGTGGAAGTGTCGCGTAACCTGGGCACCAGCGCCTATCTGATTGAGAACTACCGCGCCATCGAGCCGGCGTGGCTGGAGGGCGTGAAGACCGTGGCCCTCACCGCAGGAGCTTCGGCGCCGGAATGCCTGGTGGAGGAAGTGGTGACTTTCCTCACCAGCGCCGGATTCACCGACGTACGCGAGGTCGAGGTGATGCCCGAGAACGTCCGCTTCGGGCTGCCTCCGGAGATCGTTCAAGCCATAGCGGCTGCTCCTTCAGCGGCGGTCGCGGAGTAACCGAGGAATGCTCACTCCCCCCGGCGAGGCACCCACGTTTTTTGGCAGGATGGACGACATCCGCGGCCGCGTGGCCCGCGCCGTCTCCGCCGCCCGCGACTGCCTTTTCTCCCTCCAGCACGAGGATGGCTATTGGTGCGGCGAGCTCCAGGCCGACACCACCCTGGAGTCCGATTACATCCTGCTGCACACCCTGCTGGGCACCGGCGATCCTGCCCGCCTGGCCAAGGCCGCCCGCTACGTTCTCCAGCACCAGAACGAGGATGGAGGCTGGAGCATCTTCCATGCCGGCCCGTCGAACGTCAGCGCCACGGTCAAGGCCTACTTCGGACTGAAGCTCGCCGGCTACAAGGTGGATCATCCCGCGCTGGTGCGCGCCCGTAGGCGCATCCTGGAGCTGGGCGGCGTCGCCGAAGCCAACACCTTCACCAAGATCTACCTGTGCTTCTTCGGTCAGTACGACTACGACGCCGTGCCCGCCGTCCCGCCGGAAATCGTGCTTTTCCCCCGGTGGTTTTGGTTCAGTATCTACGAGATCTCGGCTTGGTCGCGCGCCATTCTTGTACCGCTCTCCATCTGCTACGCCAAGAAGCCGTTTAAGAAGATTCCCGCCGAGATGGGGATTGACGAGCTCTTTCCCCAGGGCCGCCACGGCACGCGCCTGCACTTGAAGTGGGCGAAGAAGCTGGTCACCTGGCGAAACTTCTTCCTCGTCCTCGACCGCATGACCCACTGGTTCGAGCGGGTGCACGTGCGTCCTCTGCGCTGGCTCGCCATCCGGCGCGCGGAGCAGTGGCTGCTGGAACGCCTGGAGATGAGCGACGGCATGGGCGCGATTTATCCCGCCATGATGAACGCCATCATCGCCCTGCGCTGCCTGGGCTATTCGGTGGACGATCCCCAGATGATCCGCGCGCTGGATGAGTTCGAGGCCCTGGCCATCGAGGAGGGGGAAACGCTGCGCATGCAGCCCTGCAAGTCCCCGGTGTGGGACACGGCCATCGCTGCCTTCGCTCTGGGCGAGAGCGGCGTTTCGCCCCAGGACCCGCGCCTGGTGGCCGCCGCCGACTGGCTGCTCAAGAAGCAGGTGACTCATACCGGCGACTGGGCGGTGAAGAACAAGAAGGCCGCGCCCGCGGGCTGGTACTTCGAGTTCAACAACGAGTTCTACCCCGACGTGGACGACACCGCCATGGTGATGATGGCGCTGGCCCGCGTGAACCATCCCCACGGCCGCTACCAGCACGAGTCGGTAGGGCGCGCGCTGGACTGGGTGCTCTCCATGCAGTGCAGCAACGGCGGGTGGGCGTCGTTCGACAAGGACAACAACCGCATGGTCTTCCAGTACGTGCCCTTCGCCGACCACAACGCCATGCTCGATCCTGCCACCGTGGACATCACCGGGCGGGTGCTGGAAATGCTGGCCGGCCTCGGATATACCCGCGAGCATCCGGTGGTGAAGCGGGCGCTGCGCTTTATCCTGCAAAACCAGGAAGCGGACGGTTCCTGGTTCGGCCGCTGGGGCGTGAACTACATCTACGGCACCATGCTGGTACTGCGCGCCATGGAAGCCCTCAGCGTGGACCGCAACGAGCCCTACGTCTTGCAGGCGGCGGAGTGGCTCCGCTGTGTGCAGAATGCCGACGGCGGCTGGGGCGAGAGCTGCGACTCCTACGACGACCCCTCGCGCCGGGGAATCGGACCCAGCACGCCTTCCCAGACCGCCTGGGCGGTGCTGGGACTGCTGGCCTCCGGCGACTTGCGCAGCGACTCCGTCCATCGCGGCGTGGCTTACCTCTTGCAGCAGCAGAAGCGCGACGGCTCCTGGGATGAGCAGCACTTCACCGGCACCGGGTTCCCGCGCGTGTTCTATCTGGCGTACCATCTGTACCGGCACTACTTCCCGCTGCTGGCGCTTACCGAGTACTCGCGCAAGTTTTCTTCCGCAAGCAACGGTGCCGCTGTGGGAAGCAAGCGGCCCGACGAACGCAACCTGACTTCTGAATCCGAGGCTTGAGACCTGGACATGCGATTTCCGCTGAGCCTGACCACCGATTTGGCGAAGTACATCGTGAGCAAAAAACTGAAAGGGGAGGAAAAGTTCCCCCTGGTGCTCATGCTGGAGCCGCTCCACGCCTGCAATCTGACCTGCACGGGGTGTGGCCGCATCCGCGAGTACGAGAACACCATCCGCGAAGTCGTTCCGGTGGAGCAGTGCCTGGCGGCGGTGGATGAGTGCGGCGCCCCCATCGTCTCCATCTGCGGCGGCGAGCCCATGATCTACCGTGACCTGGGCAAGCTGGTGGAGGGACTGCTGGAGCGCAAGAAGCACATCTATCTGTGCACCAACGGCATGTTCATCCGCAAGCGCATCCAGGAGTTCAAGCCCTCCAGCCGCTTCTTTTTCAACGTCCACCTGGACGGCATGCGCCGCTCCCACGACCTGGCGGTGGAGCGCGAGGGCGTCTTCGACGCGGCCATTGACGGTATCCGCTGCGCCAAAGAGCACGGCTTCCAGGTTTGCACCAATACCACCGTCTTCATGGAAACCGACATGAACGAGATCGAGGCCATGTTCGAGTTTCTGGAGGCCCTGGGCGTCGACGGACACATGATCTCCCCCGGCTACTCCTACAGTGCCGTGCAGACCAAGGAAATCTTCCTCGACCGCGCCCGCATCCGCCACAAGTTCCGCGAGATCAAGCGCCTCGGCCGCCGCTTCCCGCTGAACGCCTCTCCGGTGTATGCCGAGTTCCTGGCCGGCGACCGTGAATTGATGTGCACCGCCTGGGGCAATCCCACGTACAACACCAAGGGATGGAAAGGGCCGTGCTATCTGATGACCGACGCCCACCACGACACCTTCGGCGATCTGATCAATAAGACGCCCTGGGAGAAGTACGGCTACGGTCGCGATCCGCGCTGCGAGAACTGTCTGGTGCACTGCGGCTACGAGGCCAGCGCCGCCATTGGCAAGAACGCTCGCTTCGGCGATACCTGGAAGATGATGTCGTGGTCGCTGTTCGGATAAGGTCTGGCCGCGCGGCCCCGCCCCAGCGGGGTGGCCACCCCACGCTTTCGTGAAGGCCTTCGTTACAGGTGCAACGGGTTTTGTGGGCAGCCACGTCGCCCGTGCCCTCGCCGCCCAAGGCGCGGAGTTGCGGTTGCTGGTGAGGTCCGGCAGCCGCACCGAAAACATTGACGCCCTGCGTGCGGAACGCATAGTCGGCGACTTACGGGCGCCCGAGTTGCTGCAGCCGGGCATGCAGGGCTGTGAGCTGGTCTTCCACGTCGCTGCCGACTACCGGCTGTGGACGCGGCGTCCCGAGGAAATGTACCGCACCAACGTCGAAGGAACGCGCGGCCTGCTGCAGGCGGCCCGCCAAGCCGGAGTGCGGCGGGTGGTGTACACCTCCAGCGTGGCCACCATGGGCTTTCGCAGCGATGGACAGCCGGTGGACGAAGACGCGCCCGTCACCCTGGCCGACATGGTCGGCCACTACAAGCGTTCCAAGTTCATGGCCGAACAGGTGGCAAGGGAGGCGGCGCACGCCGGGCAGGATGTGGTGATCGTGAATCCGACCACTCCCGTAGGAGAGCAGGACATCCGGCCGACGCCCACGGGACGCATTGTGGTGGACTTCCTGCAGCGCAAGTTTCCGGCGTATGTGGATACAGGCCTTAACTTGGTGGACGTGGCCGAGGTGGCCCGCGGCCATGTGGCCGCAGCCGAGAAAGCGCGGCCGGGCGAGCGTTACATCCTTGGGGGCGAGAACCTGACGCTCAAGCAGCTACTGGACAAGCTGGCAGCCATCACGGGATTGCCGTCGCCCAGTGTGCGCGTGCCCCAGGCCGCAGCGCTGGCCTTCGCGGTGCTGGACACAGCCTGGACCGGTTTCTTGATGGGCCGGGAGCCGCGCGCGTCGGTGGACGCCGTGCGCATGAGTCACAAGAAGATGTTCGTGTCCTCCGCCCGGGCGGAGCGCGAGCTGGGCTGGAAGATCGTCCCGGTGGAGGGCGCCTTGCGCCGGGCGGTGGAATGGTTCCGCGCCCACGGATATGCCGCCTCGTAGGCTGGCCATCGTGGTGGCGATGGAGCAGGAAGTACGCCCTTTGCTCCGGCGCTGGCGGCGTCGCCAAGTGGACGCGTCCCCGGGAAGCGCTGTGCGGCCCCTGGCGGTTTTTGAGAGCGAGAGGGCAGTTCTGATTGTGGGAGGCCTTGGAGCAAAGGCCGCTGCCAGGGCGGCGAACATGGTGCTGGATCTGAGCCAGGCCGGCCTGCTGGTATCCGCCGGTTCTGCCGGGGCAATGAAACCGGAACTCAAGGTGGGAAGTGTATTTCGGCCCGCCACCGTGATTGACGCCGCTACCGGCGCCCGCTTTGCGGTTCCGGCAGGTTCCGGAACCCTGGTAACGGGTGCCGCAATCCTGGGGCCGGCAGAGAAGAAGGAACTGGCCTCACGCTTTCCGGCTGACGCTGTGGACATGGAGGCATCCGCTGTAGCGGCCGTGGCGCAGGAACGCGGGGTTGAGTTCATGGCTATCAAGTCCATTTCGGATGAGATGGACTTCGCCATGCCGCCCATGCGCCAGTTCGTGGACGACGAAGGGCAGTTTCATACCGGACGCTTTTTGGGCTACGTTGCGGTCAGGCCGCGGTTGTGGGCGGCGGTGAACCGTTTGGCGGCTGGTTCAATTCGCGCTGCGGATGCTCTTTCTGCCGCCCTTGAAGCTTTGGAAGCTGACATTCAACATGAACGCTAAGTTATTGTCGAAATAGGACCTTGCACTGCGATTAGGAGAGAATAAGCATTAGCCATGAGAGCCGTGGAACAGCTCGACAGCGAACCAGGGGTGCAGCCCGTTCCTGCCACCATGCAGGCCGCCGTCTACCGCGGTAAGGCCGAGGTTCGCGTCGAGACCGTGCCTGTGCCTCAGATCGGCGCGGGCGAATTGCTGATTCGCGTCCACACCTGCGGCATTTGCGGCACTGACCTCAAGAAGATTTCCACCGGCTCGCACTCGGCCCCGCGCATCTTTGGGCACGAGACCTCGGGAGTGGTTGCGGTGGTGGGGCCGGGCGTCGAAGGATTCCGTGCCGGCGACCGGGTGATGGTCTTCCATCACATCCCCTGCGGCGAGTGCTACTACTGCCGCCATAAGGTGTTTGCCCAGTGTCCGGTGTACAAGCGGGTAGGAACCACGGCCGGTTTCGAGCCCTCGGGCGGCGGGTTCTCCGAGTACGTGCGGGTGATGGACTGGATTGTCCGCCGCGGCGTGGTACGCATTCCTGACCACGTCTCCTATGAACAGGCGTCGTTTGTCGAGCCGGTAAACACCTGCATGAAGGGCATCGAGACCCTGCGACTCCAGCCGGGCGAGAGCTTGCTGGTCATGGGGCAGGGCCCCATTGGTATAATCCTGGCGATTCTTGCAAAAAGGGCGGGAGCCCGTGTTATAACTTCCGATTTGTTTCCACAAAGGCTTAGAATAGCTTCCGGCTTCGGTTTCGTGGATACCTTGGATGCTTCCCAGGCCGACCCGATAGAGGTTGTCCGGAAACGTACCGAGGGGCGGGGCGCGGACGCTGTGGTAGTGGCGGCCGCGGGTAACACGTTGATTCAGCGCGCCCTTGAGGCAGCGCGCCCGGGGGGACGGGTGCTGCTGTTTGCCCAGACGGTGCGCGGCGAAGCGGTCTTCGATCCGGCTTCGATTTGCGTGGACGAAAAGACTTTGCTGGGCTCCTACAGTGCCTCGGTGTACCTGCAGGAGGAGTCGGTACGCTTTGTGTTTGGCGGGGAAGCGGACCTGGAACGGCTGGTCTCGCACCGCTTTGCGCTGGCGGACGCAGTAGCCGCCCTCGATCTGGCTGCCCATCCGCAGCCCGATTCGATGAAGGTGGTCATCCAGCCCGGACTGGCGGCCCTTGCCGCCCGCGGGCAGGTGAAGGAAGGACGGCAAATTTGAGCAACAAAATGACAGCCGCCGTGCTCTACGGCAAGGAAGACGTCAAGATCGAGAGAGTACCCATCCCCCGAGTGGGGGATGGCGAGATCCTCATCAAGGTGCAGGTGGCGCTCACCTGCGGAACCGACCTCAAGGTCTATCAGCGCGGCTATCACGCCCGCATGATCGTGCCTCCCGCCCTCTTTGGTCATGAACTGGCGGGGGTGGTGGAGGAAGTGGGCCCGGGCGTCAAGAATTTCTCCAAGGGCATGCACGTGGTGGCCCTGAATTCGGCCCCCTGCCAGATGTGCTTCTACTGTTCCAAGCACCAGGAAAACCTCTGCGAGAACCTGCTTTTCAACAACGGCGCCTACGCCGAGTACATCAAGATTCCCCGGCGCATCGTGGACAGCAACACCCTCGCCATCCCCGGCAGCGTGAGCTTTACGGAAGCGGCCATGGTCGAGCCCCTGGCCTGCGTGCTGCGCGGGTTGCATGAAACCAACGTGGAGATCGGCGACACCGTAGCCGTCATCGGCGGCGGCCCCATCGGGCTGATGTTCGTCCAGGTGGCCAAGCTCACCGGTTGCAACGTCATCGCCGTGGTCAAGCGCGATTCGCAGGTTGCGGCCGCCACGCGCTTCGGCGCAGACGACGTAGTCCAGGTGACGTCGGTGGGCGATCCGGTGGAAGCCGTGCGCGCGCTCTCCCCCGATCGCCGTGGCGCCGACGTGGTGATCGAGGCCGTGGGCAGCCCCCAGGCCTGGGAGTGGGCCGTGGACATGGTGCGCAAGGGCGGCACCGTGAATTTCTTCGGCGGGTGCGCCTCCGGAACCAAGGTGAACCTCGACACCAACCGCCTGCACTATTCCGAGATCACGCTGAAGGCTACGTTCCACCATACGCCGGAGAGCGTCCGCAAGGCTTTTGCGCTGATCGCAGAAAAGAAGATTCGCAGCACCGATTATGTTACCGGTGAGGCGCCGCTCTCCCGGCTGCAGCAGGTCTTGCGCCACATGCTGAACCGCAACGGCGACATCAAGACCGCCATCATCCCCGGCCACTAGCGAGGCTGCGGATCAAGGAAGATGCGCCGGCTTCCGCCGGCAGGGGAAGCGAGCGCCCATGTCCGCCGGCTCCAGTTCGCAGCGCTTGGCTGAGGCCGTTCCGCAGGCCGCCTCCTTGCGCGGATGGCGGAAGCTGCCCGCTTCCTACGCTATCCCCGACCACCCGCCCACGCTGACAGATGCCAGAGCTTACTGCGAACGCTTGGCCCGCACCCACTACGAAAACTTCTCGGTCGCCACCTGGTTTCTGCCCCGCCGCCTTGGGCCGCACTTCTTCAGTGTCTATGCCTATTGCCGCATCTCCGACGATCTGGGCGATGAAGTCGGGAATCCCCAGGAATCGTTGGAACTGCTGGACGCCTGGGAAGCCGAGCTCGATGCCTGCTATTCGGGCTCGCCGCGCCATCCCGTAATGGTGGCGCTGGCCGAAACCGTACGCGTCTGCGACATTCCCAAGCAACCGTTTGCGGATCTGCTCAAAGCCTTTCGCCAGGACCAGACCGTCCATCGCTACGCTACTTTCGACGATCTACTGGGCTACTGCCGCTACTCCGCCAACCCCGTGGGGCGCCTGGTGCTCTATGTTTGCGGCTATCGCGACGACGCCCGCCAGCAGCTCTCCAACTTCACCTGCACCGCGCTCCAGCTCGCCAACTTCTGGCAGGACGTTGCCCTGGACTTCCAGAAGGGGCGCATCTACATTCCCGCCGAGGACATGGTGAAGTTCGGCGTCTCCGAGGAGGAAATTGCCGCGGGCCGCGCCACGCCTGCCTTCCGCGATCTCCTGCGCTTCCAGGTGGCCCGTGCCCGCAAGGGATTTGAGCAAGGCCTGCCGCTGGCCGGGTCGGTGGACGGTTCGCTCGCCCTCGACATCGAACTGTTCACCCGCGGCGGACAGGAGATCCTGAACGCCATCGAAGCGCAGGACTTCGATGTTTTGCGCAGCCGGCCGGTAATTTCAAGCGCCCGCAAGCTGTGGCTGCTGGTCCGTGCCGCGGCGCGCCGGCCCGGGGCCCTGCTGGGGAGCCGCAGGTGAACCCACAACTGGCATCCGCCTACGCCGTTTGCCGCGGCATCACGCGCGGCGCCGCCAAGAACTTCTACTACGCCTTCCTGGCGTTGCCTCGCGAGAAGCGGAACGCGTTGTGCGCGGTGTACGCCTTCATGCGCCATGCCGACGACATCTCCGACCATCCCGGCTTGCGGCTCGAGGAGAAGCACACCCGGCTCGCAGGCTGGCGTGACCACATGCACTTCGCCGTCGAAGGCCATCGTACCGATGATCCCGTGCTCTTCGCGCTGGGCGATGCCCAGGCCCGCTTCCGCATCCCCGTCGAGTTGCTGGATAAATTGATCGAGGGCACGGCCATGGACCTGGAAACGCCGTCCTCGCCCGCCGCCGAGGGCGGCCAACTCGCCGCGCGCTACGCCACCTTCGACGATCTCTACCGCTACTGCTATCACGTGGCCTCGGTGGTCGGGCTGGTGACCATCCGCGTCTTCGGCTATCGCGACCCGGCTGCGGAGCCCCTGGCGGAGAAGTGCGGAATCGCTTTCCAGCTCACCAACATCCTGCGCGACGTGAAGGAAGACGCTTCCCTGGGACGCGTCTATCTGCCGGCGGAGGACCTCGCGCGCTTCGGCCGCTCCGCGGCTGAGCTTGATCCGCTGGCGCTGGCCAACGGGTTTGACCCTGCGCGTTTTCGCCCTGTCCTGGAACTCCAGGCGGAGCGGGCGCGAGAGTTCTACCGCGCCGCCGACGAACTCCTCCCGCTGATTGACGAGGACAGCCAGCCCGCCTTCTGGGTCCTGGTGGAAATCTACCGCCGGCTGCTGGGGCGGATCGCGGCGCGCGGCTACGACGTCTTCGCGGAAAGGGTCCGGCTGTCGGCGCCGGAAAAGCTGGGCGTCCTCGGGCGCGGCCTTCTGCGCCGCATCACCGGATGAGCGCTTCCCGAACCATGCCTTCCACGGTAGCGGTGGTGGGCGGAGGCTTGGCCGGCTTGTCGGCGGCCTGCGCCCTGGCCGAAGCCGGCTTCCGCGTCACCCTCCTCGAACGCCGCCCCTACCTCGGCGGGCGCGCTTCTTCCTACGAACATCCCGGCACCGGCGAGGTGGTGGACAACTGCCAGCACGTCCTGCTGGGCTGCTGCACCAACCTGGTTGACTTCTACCGCCGCACCGGCGTTGAGGACAAGATCCGCTGGTACGACCGCTTGAACTTCGTCGAGCCCGGCGGCCGCTGCTCGCCCATGGCGCCGTCGGCGCTACCTGCGCCGTTTCACAACGCCCCCGCCTTCCTGCGGATGCCGTTTCTTTCGACGACAGACAAGCTGGCCATCGCCCGCGCCATGCTGCCACTGGTGGAATCGCCGCCGCCCGACAGCGGGCAAAGCTTTCTCGACTGGCTGCGCGAGCGCGGGCAGAGCCAGGGCGCCATTGATCGCTTCTGGAAAGTGGTGCTGGTCAGCGCCCTGAACGAGGACTTGGACCGGATGTCCGTACACTACGCCGCGCAGGTGTTCCGCGAATCGTTCCTCAAGTCGGCGCCCGCTGGCCGCATGGGCGTGCCCACCGTCCCGCTCACCGAGCTTTACAGTGCTGGAGCAAGATACATCGAGGCGCGGGGAGGGGAAGTCCGCCTGCGCTGCACGGTGGAATCGTTTCACCCGGAAGCGGCGGCAGTCTACTTGGCGGCTTCAGGTGGCGAGGTCACCCCGGATTTCGCGGTGCTGGCTGCGCCCTTCGACGCCCTGCTCAAGCTGCTGCCCGCCACCGGAGAAGCTGAGGACCTGCGCGCGCAGCTTGCGCGCTTTGAGACCTCGCCCATCACCGGCATCCACCTCTGGTTCGACCGCGAAATCACCGGTCTCGACCACGCCGTGCTGCTCGACCGCACCATTCAATGGATGTTCCACAAGTCGCGGATTCTGGCCACCCCTGATTGCGCGGGAAGCCGCGCGGGAAGCTACGTGGAACTGGTGGTGAGCTCGTCGAAGACGCTGCTGGAGAAGTCGCGCGGCGAAATCCTCGAACTCGCCCTGCGGGAGTTGAAAGAGTTCTTTCCCACCGCCGCCCAGGCTCAAGTGCAGAAGGCCACGGTGATCAAGGAAGTCCACGCCACGTATTCCGCCCTTCCGCGCTCGGACGATTACCGCCCGCGCACCCAAACCGCGTGGCCGCGCGTGTTCCTGGCCGGCGACTGGACCCTGAGCGGATGGCCGGCCACCATGGAAGGTGCTGTGCGCAGCGGCTACCTCGCCGCCGAGGCCGTTTCCCGGGCGGCCGGCGGCAGCGCCCGCTTCCTGGTTCCTGACCTTCCGGCAAGGGGACTCATGCGGCTGTTTGCCTAGCTGGCAGTCGGCGCCCGTTAGCAGAGGAGTACGGCGGCGCTCGTGGCTACATTCTCAACGACTGCGGTAAACTGAATTGGAGAGAACAAGAAAACGATATGCCCGGGCGATCCTGACCACGGATCGCTAAGGCTCGCATTTGGCGCGGAGAGGTGCGTGAGTGGTTGAAACGATCCGCCTCGAAAGCGGACATACCCGGAAGGGTATCGGGGGTTCGAATCCCTCCCTCTCCGCCAGACTGCCTCGCTGACCTTTCACCGTGCCTTGCCAGGCCGCCGCTCTCGGAAGAACGCCCGCAGCAGCTCCCCGCACCGCCCCGCCAGCACACCGGACTTGACCTTCATCTTGTGATTCAGACGCGGATGGTTCAGTACCTTGAGTACTGAGCGCACGGCACCCGCCTTGGGATCGGCCGCACCGTAGACCAGGCGTCGCAACCGGGCGTGCACCAGCGCGCCCGCGCACATGGCGCAGGGCTCGAGCGTCACGTACATCTCGCAGTCTTCCAGACGATGGTTGTGCATGCGCTGCGCCGCCTGGCGCAGGGCCGCGACCTCGGCATGCGCAGTAGGATCGGAGTCAGAGAGATTGCGGTTGGCCCCGCGGCCAATCACTCTGCCCTCACGCACGATCACCGCGCCCACGGGGACCTCACCCAGGACCTGTGCGCGCTGCGCTTCGCGCAGTGCTTCCTCCATGAAAAGCTCATCGGGCGAGGCGTGATGGGCGATGGGTGATGGGCGATGGGCGGTCTGCGATCTGGGAGCGCGTTTGGCTGCCATGGACGAAGTGTAATGCATCGAGCCCTGTGCGCCGGGAGATTCGTGATGGTTGAGACATGTGTGAAGTGGGGACACTTCGCAGATCACAAATCGCAGATCGCAGATGCTTCACGCCGGCTGTTGCTGCGTCATGCAGTGGATGGCCCCGAATCCCCAGATGAAGTCTCCGCAGTAGATGGGCACGATCTGGCGCTCAGGGAAAAGTTGGGCCAGAGTGTTGAGCGCCACGCGATCGTTAGGATCGTTGAACACGGGCACCAGCACAGCGTGATTGGCAATGTAGAAGTTCACGTAGCTGACGGGGAGGCGCACGCCCCGATAATGAACCGGCGCCGGCATGGGCAGTTCGATCACCCGCAAGCGGCGGCCGCGCTCGTCAGTTGAGCGGCGCAGGCGCCGCAGATTCTCACGCAGTGGAGCATGGTTGGGATCGGAGTGCCGCGGCTCGGAAGCGGCAACAACGGTATCTGCACCGACAAAGCGGGCAATGTCATCCACATGCCCGTGCGTATCGTCGCCCACGATCCCGCCCCCCAGCCAGATGGTGTGAGTTGCTCCCAGGTAGTTGCGGAAGAGGCCTTCCATCTGGCCTCGGCTCACCCCGGGGTTGCGCTGCTGCACGCGGCTCAGCAGACATTCCTCCGTGGCGAGCAGCGAGCCCGATCCGTTGACATCGATGCTGCCCCCTTCCAGCACCGCGCGACGCGCCCGTCCACGGACTTCAACCACGGGCCGGAAGGAGCTTAGGCGCAAGTAGGCGGCTACGCGTCCGGGCAGCGCGTTGTCGAGCCGCCAGTTCGAATACTTCGACCAGGCATTGAACTTCCAATCGGTAACCGCCAGACCACTACGGCTACGCACGAAGATGGGCCCGGAATCCCGTGTCCAAACGCGGTTGGTCGGCCAGCGATGGAAGCGCACCCGGCTCAGCCCGACTGCAGTGTCCACGAGGATCCTGCGGGCGCGGCGCTCTGAGTGGATATCGTTGACCAGAATCTCGACGCGCTCGCCGACCGCAAGCTGGCGCACGATCTCGGCGTACACCAGAACGATGGTGGACAGCTTACCCGGCCAATCGGCCTCGTGATGCGGCCATGCAATCCAGGTGGCGGCGTGCGGCTCCCACTCGGCGGGCATGCGGTAGCCGAGGCAAATCGGGTAATCGGGTGGTCGGGTCATCGGCGATCTGCGAAATCAGAGGTTGGTGTCTGTGGCTGTTCTAACTTGCACCCGGGCCACCGTTCTCTTTACGGCGTCGAGCCCAGCCAATCAGCAGAACACCCAGCCCGATAAAGAAGCACAGCCGCAAGCCATCAACAACCAAAGCGAGCGCAAGAGAGCCCGTCGTTGGCCCAAGCCTCCGCAACACTATCGGCATCCCAAAGCCGAGCAACATCAGCAAGATTCCCAGGTTCACCAACTGCGAAGCTCGCTTGAAGCTGCTCACGGGTACACCTCAGTCTCCGGGTTTCGTCTCAGTCAATAAATCTGTGCGTGATTCCAGCGTAAGCATCAATCCGCCGGTCCCGCAGAAACGGCCAGTTGCGGCGGACGTCTTCCAGTTTCTTCAAATCCACTTCGCCGATCAGGATTTCCTCGCGATCGGACGGCGCTTCGGCGATCACCGTGCCGAAGGGGTCGCACAGAAACGATGCGCCCCAGAATTCCAGGCCGTCGCCGGAGGCGGAGTTGCCGTTGACGTTGCCGGTCTCGTGTCCCACGCGGTTCACGGCGGCCACGTAGACGCCGTTGGCGATGGCGTGGGAGCGCTGGATGGTGCGCCAGGCATCGTGCTGGGCCGCGCCGTGCTCCGCCTTCTCCCCCGGGTGCCAACCGATGGCCGTGGGGTAAAACAGGATGTGCGCGCCTTGCAGCGCCGTCAACCGCGCGGCCTCGGGATACCACTGATCCCAGCACACCAGCGTGCCCACCTTGCCGAAACGGGTCGAAAAGGCGCGAAAGCCCAGGTCGCCGGGCGTGAAGTAAAATTTTTCGTAATAGAGGGGGTCGTCGGGAATGTGCATCTTGCGATAGATGCCAACCAGTTGCCCGTCGGCGTCGGTCACCGTCGCTGTGTTGTGGTAGATGCCGGGGGCGCGCTTCTCAAAGACCGAAGCCACTACAACGACCCCGAGCTTCTTTGCAACTTCCGCCACCCGTTCCGTGGTCGGGCCGGGGACAGGCTCAGCTAGGTCGAACAGGGAAGGGTCTTCGCGCTGGCAGAAATACTGGGTGCAGAAGAGTTCTGGCAGGCAAATTACCTGCGCGCCGCGACCGGCGGCCTCGCGCACGCGCTCCAGGGCATGGGCCAGGTTCTTTTCCGGGTCCGGCCCGCAAGAGAGCTGGATCAACCCGACGCGAAAGTTTTCTGCAGTCGCCGCCACATGAACTCCGCGCATAGGATAGCAGACGCCAACAAGGCGATTGACGGCGCTTGCCGCGAGGCTGTAGCTTTCAGGATTCGCGTGCAAATCAATCACAGGCGCACCCGGAGGTTCACAGTGAGGGCACGGTTTGGGATCGGGTTTGCGGTGGCGCTCCTGGCATGCGCAGCCGCAACGGCGCAGAAGGACCGCGGCGTCAAGGTGTACATCTCCGCCGACATGGAAGGCATTGCCGGGGTAGTGGACAACACCCAGGCTTCGCCCGCGGGTCGCGACTATGCCATTGGACGGCGGCTGATGATTGGGGAAGTGAACGCCGCCATCGCCGGGGCCTTCGACGCCGGAGCCACGGAGGTGGTGGTCAACGACGCTCACTGGAGCCAAACCAACCTCGAGCCCGACAAGCTGGACTCGCGGGCTACGCTCATTACCGGCGCGCCCAAGCCCTTTGCCATGATGCAGGGACTCGACGACTCGTTCGCCGCAGTCATCTTCATCGGCTACCATCCCCAGGCCTCGACCATGGACGGTGTGCTCGACCACACCTGGAGCGACGCTATCAAGGCGGTGCGGCTGAACGGACGGGAGGTAGGCGAGTATGGGCTGAACGCAGCCCTCGCCGGCCACTATGCCGTACCCGTGGTGTTCATTTCGGGCGACAAGGCGGTGACCGAGCAGGCCAAGGAGTTTATCCCCGGCATTTACGCGTGGCCCGTGAAGCAAGGTATCGGGCAAACGGCCGCGCTTACGCTGCATCCTGAGAAGGCGCGGGAGACGATCGCGTCCGGCGTCAAGGCAGCGCTGTCTCAGCGCAACCAGATCCGGCCCGTGTCGCTGAAAACTCCGGTGACCCTCGAGGTCGAGCTGGCGAATTCTGCGCAAGCGGATAGCGCCATGATGGTGCCCGGCATGAAGCGAGTGAGCGGACGCGTGGTCAGCTACACGGCGCCGGACATGGCGGTGACCTACCAGGTGTTCCGCCTGATCGCGCGCCTTGCGGGATAGGAATCGTGACGAAATTTCCATCGAGGTGAATCTTGAAGCACGGTCAACCGGAGGGTTCGGGGTCGGAGCGCAAGCTGCACGATCCCGTGGAAGACGGGCTGGTACCGGTGTATCCCCTGGATCTCGCCAAGTGCCGCAGCGTGGACGATCTGGTGCGCGCCATGGCCGACACCGCCTTCACCGGCCGGCAACTGGGCGAAGGCGCGGACGTGCTCGAAGCCATGGCCCGCGACAAGGACTGCTTTGTGGTCATGACCCTGGCCGGCGCCATGACCGTGGCCAAGCAGGGGCTCGTGATCACCGACCTGATTGATCACGGCATCGTAAACGCCATTGTCTCCACGGGCGCGCTGATGGCGCACGGACTGGTCGAGGCCACCGGCCGCTCCCACTTCCGCTACGACCCTTCCGTGACCGACGAGAAGCTTTACGAGGCCGGCTACAACCGCGTGTACGACACGCTCGAGCCCGAGCGCAACCTGGACGACGTGGAAGCCGTGGTTTTCGCGGTGCTCGAGGATTGGGACCCGAAGGAGGTCCTGTGCTCCTGGCGGCTGAACCGAGCCATTGGCGAGCACCTGGTGAAAACTGATGCCGGGCGCGGCATCCTGAGGTCGGCGACGGAGAAGAACGTCCCCGTGTTTGTCCCCGCATTTACCGACTCCGAACTCGGGCTCGATGTTGCGCTCGCCAACCGCATCCGCATGCGCGACGGACGCGCCCAGCTCCGCTACGATCCTTTCCTCGACCTGGAACACTTCACCGAGACGCTGCTGGCACAGAAGAAGCTGGGCATCTTCACCATTGGGGGAGGTGTGCCCCGCAACTGGGCACAGCAGTTCGGTCCCTACGTCGAGCTGCGGCGCCGGCGCGCCGGCGAAGACGTCCCCCTGAAGCGCTATCACTACGGCCTGCGCATCTGCCCGGAGCCGGTGTACTGGGGCGGCCTCTCCGGCAGCCCCTATAGCGAAGCCGTTTCCTGGGGCAAGTTCGTCCCGCCCGCCGAGGGCGGCAGGTTCGGCGAGGTCTTCGTGGACGCCACCGTGGGCCTGCCGCTCATCGTAGCGGCAGTGCTGGAACGGCTCGGGAAGAAGAAGAAGTGATCTGCGATCTGGCGATCGGTGATCCCTGCCGATCGATGCCAGACCTAGTCGAAGATCAGGATCGCCGCCGCGATCACCGTGGTCCACAGGCCGCGCTTGTCGCCTACGGCCGACTGCGTGATGTTCATGGTGCGCACGATCTTGTTGGAGATGCGGTAGATCTCCTTCTTCTCGTCCCAGGAACGGTCGGAGTCGAATTCGACGTTGAGCGTGGTGGCCAGCATTTCGGCGGCCAGTTCTTCTGCGTATTCCCCGGCCACGAAGTCGGTTTCGCCGAAGGAGTGGTGCTCGCTCAGGTAGCCGTAAGTATTACGGTCGGCGGGAATGGCGAGCCCGATGCTCGAGGCCAGCAGCCGGTGCGGCTCCTTGGTGGAGTTCTCGGCCACCACGGCAAACACCACTTCGCCGTGGTGCAGGTACTTCAACCCTTGGCTCCGAGATGTAAGCTTGCAGTGCGGCGGAAAAATGGACGACACGCGAACCAGGTTCTGGGATGCAATGCCGGCGTCGCGCAAGGCCAGCTCAAACGACGTCAGCCGCTCGCGGTGCTTGCCCACTCCCTTGGTGAGAAAGATCCGCTTGGGGACCATGTCCTTGCCCAATTCCTGTGCCTCCTCGAAACCGCTGCGGATTGGAAAAGCGAAAATGTAACACAGAGAAACGGGCGCGGCTAGGGAGATTTTGCCGCCGGAAGCCTACCCCAGTTGCTGTTGAGCAGGTTTGAGGCGGACGGCAATCTCGATGAACGCCAGGGCAGCGCGGCTCAAGGCCTTGTCTTTTCGGTAGATCAGGGCGAGGTCGCGGCGGATGTGGGCGTCGGACAGGGGGATGGCGGCCAGCACGCCTGCCCGTACGTCTTCTACCACGTTGGAACTGGCGATGAAGCCCACTCCCACGTCCGCGGCCACAAACCGCTTCAACAGCTCGCTGGAATCCAGTTCCATGGAGATGTTCGGCTTCGCGCGCCGTTCGTAGAACAGGTCTTCCAGCGCGTCCCGCGTTCGTCCCACCTTGGGCAGCAGGAGCGGAAACTTCACCACCTCGCTGACGCCGGCAGCGGGCAGTCTCGCCAAGGGGTGACCAGGCGGAGCGATCACAACCAATTCATCGCGATGCACGGTCACCACTTCCAGTCGCGGGTCGCCGACCGGCAGGGATACCACGCCGAAGTCCACCGAGTTGTCGATCACCGACTCCAGGATGCGCGCCCGCTCGGAACGATGGATGCTGACGCCAACTCCCGCATACCGTTTTTTGAACTCTGCGAACACCTCGGGGAGAATGTGCAGGCAGGTTCCTTCGTTGGCTCCCACGATGATCTCGCCGCGGGGCACGCGCTCCATCTCCGCCAGGCTGGCTCCGATGGCGCGGCGCGCGGCCAGCGTCTCTTCGGCATACTTCAGGAACGCTTTGCCCGCGGCCGTGAGGGAGACCTTACCGCCGGAACGGTCGAACAGCCGCGCGCCCACTTCTTCCTCCAGCGAGCGGATTTGCGAGGAGATGGCCGGCTGCGTGCGGAAGCGCTTTTCCGCCGCCCGTGAGAAGCTGGTGTGCCGCGCTACTTCCAGGAACGTCTCTAGCTGATCGAAGTCCATGGGGCAATCGCCAGTCGGCCGTCGCCGCGGCCCTCAAAAGGCCTGATTTCCACGCCGCAAGTTATTGAAACTAAGCCAATTACTTAACTATAAGACTCGGTTATCCCGTCCATAAAAACTATCAATTTCCCAACCCTGCCGATGACCGGTTAGCCTCATGGCGATGGCTGTTGCGCATAGCTGAGTGTAACAGCCCGCCCCACGCACCCATAGCTTTCATCCGCAAACAAGACGCATCCGGCCCCAGGCCGGGCGCAACGCCTCTTGGCGAAAAAGGAGAACACCGCATGGCTGACCCGAAACCCGTCCTGGAGTTCGCGAAGAAGAACGGAGTCAAGGTGCTTGATCTGCGCTTCACGGACATCCCCGGCTTGTGGCACCACGTTTCCTTTCCCATCGAGCAATTGACCGAAGCGTCCTTCGAAGAAGGTTTCGGCATGGACGGCTCCAGCATCCGCGGCTGGGCCGCCATCCATGAGAGCGACATGCTCTTGATTCCCGATCCGGCCTGCTACTTCCTCGACCCGTTCACCGACGTGCCCACGCTGGTGATGGTGGCCGACGTGATCGATCCGGTCACCAAGCAGCGCTACGACCGCGATCCCCGCTACATCGCCAAGAAGGCGGAGCTTTACCTGGGCTCCACCGGCGTGGCGGACACGGCCTACTTCGGCGCCGAAGCCGAGTTTTTCATCTTCGACAACGTTCGCTTCGACCAGCGCGAGCAACACGGCTTCTACTTCATCGACGCCGAAGAAGGCCGCTGGAATTCGGGCCGCGCGGAAAACAATCTTGGGTACCGTCCGCGCTTCAAGGAAGGCTACTTCCCGGTGCCGCCCACCGACCACTATCAGGACCTGCGCACCGAGATGGCGCTGACCATGCAGAAGTGCGGCCTGGAGGTGGAGTGCCATCACCACGAAGTAGCCACCGCCGGCCAGACCGAGATTGACCTGAAGTTCAACTCGCTGGTGCGCTCCGCCGACAACATGCTGACCTACAAGTACATCGTGCGCAACGTGGCCAACCAGTACGGCAAGACCGTCACTTTCATGCCCAAGCCGCTCTTCCAGGACAACGGGAGCGGCATGCACACCCACCAGTCGTTGTGGAAGGGCGGCAAGCCGCTGTTCGCGGGCGACGGCTACGCCGGGCTCTCCCAGACGGCGCTGTGGTACATCGGAGGGCTGATCGCCCACGGCCCCGCGCTCTCGGCCATCATCGCTCCCACCACCAACTCCTACAAGCGCCTGGTGCCGGGCTTCGAGGCGCCGGTCAACCTGGCGTACTCGCGGCGCAACCGCTCGGCTGCCTGCCGCATCCCCATGTACTCGGCCTCGCCCAAGGCCAAGCGCGTAGAGTTCCGGCCTCCGGACCCGAGCTGCAATCCCTACCTGGCCTTTTCCGCCATGCTCATGGCGGGTCTGGACGGTGTGGAGAACAAGATCGATCCCGGCCTCCCTCTCGACAAGGACATCTACGACCTGGGCGCAGAGGAGCTGGCCAAAGTTCCTTCCATGCTGGAAACCTATGTTGAGTACAAGCGCGCGAAGGAGGTGGACGCCATCCGCCTGCGCCCGCATCCGTACGAGTTCGCGCTGTACTACGACATCTAGGTTTGTGTGGCGCTGCCGCCCTCGGCCGCGTGTTCTGGGCCCGGCGAAACCCGGGCCCTTTGCTTTGGTGCTAACTGAGATGTGCAACGACCTGCTTGCTTCAAGCTTGACCACCACCTAAGCTAGAAGCTGAGTGACATCCCATGAAGGCCCAAGAGGTCTATGAATTGACCACCAAGGGTGGCGCCAGCGACTTCGCTACGGTGGTGGCGATTTGCCGAGGCTTGGGGTCGTACTGCCTCGTCGGGGGGCTGGCGGTGAATTGCTATGTCGAGCCGGTGTACACGCTTGACGCTGATTTCGTGGTGATTGCATCCCAAGCACAGACGCTGGAGCGGGAACTGGTTTCCCGCGGCTTTTCAGTAAATGCCTTTCCGCACTCCCTCAACGCGCACGCACCGGAGAGTGAGCTGCGGATCCAGTTCACTACCGATCCCCAATATCAGAGCTTCCTTGAGCGGGCGCAGGAAAGGGAAGTCCTGGGCGTCTTGGTGCGAGTGGCTGCCCTAGAAGACGTTGTTCAAGGCAAGCTCTGGGCCTATTCGGACCCGCAACGTCGCCTGAGCAAGAGGAAGAAGGACGAACTAGACCTGCTACGCCTCGCCGAGGCGTATCCCGATCTCCGCAAGCGATACCCGGCGGAGCTTCGGAAGCTGCTGGAGAGTAGTGACTGAGGGCTTCGGTTTTTCCCTTGCGGTTTTCTGCGGGGAATCCCGTGCTATGCTCGGCCCTGGCTAGCCCTGCCAGGAGCCCGAAGGATTGGATCCGGCAACGGTAACATCCCGCATCGCGTTCCAGGACGCCGAACGCGCCTCTCGCACCCTGGCGCGCGTGGCGGCGCAACTTCCTCCCGGTTTGCAGGAAGCCCTGCCCAACCTGCTGACTGAATCCCCCGACCCGGATTTCGCCCTCAATCTACTGGAGCGCTTGTGCACGGAGGAGGGCGGGGAGGTCCTGCGCCTCATGGACCGCCATCGTTACCTGCTCCATTACGCCCTCGCGGTCTTCGGGCACAGCCCCTGGCTGGGCGAGACCCTGTTGCAGAACCGCGACTTGTTTCCCGCGTTGCAGCGCGACCGCAACCTGGAGCGCTCGCACTCCCGCGACGATTACCAGGAAAGCCTGGCGCGCTTCCGCTCCCGCACACGGGAGACCGACGTGGCGCAGTTACTGGCCCGCTTCAAGCGCCGGGAGTACATCCGCATCATGCTGCGCGACGTGCTCGGCATTGCCACCCTGGGCGACACTACCGCGGAGATCTCCGCGCTTTCGGATGTGTTGATTGAAGAAGCGGTGCGCGATTGTGATGCCGTGCTGCGCTCCCGCTTTGGGCCCCCGCAACACAGCGACAGCCACGGCCGCGTGGAGGAGGTGCCGTTCGCCGTCCTTGCCTTAGGAAAGCTGGGTGGCAACGAACTGAACTATAGCTCCGACGTGGACCTGCTGTTCCTGCATGGCGACGGCGAACCGGAAGCGCAGGGCCCCATCACCAACCGCGAGTACTTCATCCGCCTGGCGCAGAGCGTCACCGAAACGCTCTCGCGGCCCACCCGCGAAGGCGCCGTGTTCCGCATTGACTTGCGGCTGCGGCCTCAGGGCAGGGAAGGCGAGCCTGCCGTTTCCCTGGGCCAGGCTTTGCGCTACTACGGCCAAGACGCTCAGGACTGGGAACTGCAGGCCATGATCAAGGTGCGGCACTCGGCCGGAAAACCGGCCCTGGCCCGGGAATTCATTCGTGCCGTGCAGCCTTATGTGTATCGCGGGGAGACCGAAAAGACGCCCGGCGCGAGCCTGAATTTCGCAGCCATCGAGACCGCGCTCGACACGCGCGAAAAAATCCAGCGCCACCGCCGCTCCGGCCGCAGCGGGATGGACGTGAAGCTCGACCGCGGCGGCATCCGCGACATCGAGTTCCTGGTGCAGTGCCTGCAGCGCGTGTACGGCGGCACGGAAGCCTGGCTGCGCTCCGGCGGGACGCTGTTCTCGCTGCACAAGCTCCACGACAAGGCCCACCTGGACGGCAAGGACTTCCACGACCTCAACGGCGGCTACGAATTCCTGCGCCGCGTGGAGCACCGCCTGCAACTGCGCCGCGGGCAGCAGACCCATCGGCTGCCGGAGTCGGAGGCCGAACTGCGGGTGCTGGAGCGCGCCGTCTTCGAGCGCGGCGAGGATCAGGCCAGCCCTCCGCGCATCGTAGATGCGGTGCGCGTGCGCATGGCAGCGGTGGCGGAGATCTATGCGCGCATCATTCACAGCCAGCAGCCCCTGCGCGAAGAAGCCGCGGCCGGTTTCCGCCTTCGATCTCTGCCCGCGCAGGCCGGCCGCGAACAGTCCTACGACCAGATCCTCCACCGGCTGGCCGCCGACGCTCCCGCGCTCTACGAAGTGGCCACGCGTCGCGAGCTCTCCACTCACGCCCGCCGCAACCTGCACCGCTTCCTCAGTGGGGCGTTCACCAGTTCGGAGCGTTACGCCGCCGTGGTCCGCGATCCGCGCGCCGTGGAGCACGCACTGAGGCTCTTCAATGTCAGTGATTATCTGACCGACATCCTCATCCGCCACCCCGTCGAAATCTCGACCATCGCGGAAATCGCCGGGCAGCCCTCAGCGCCGGGCGGCGAAGGGCCGCTGCTGTCCGAGGCAGGGCCGGCATCCGGCCCCGACCCCGTGTTTCGCCACATCCAGGAGGTGGACGCTCCTTACGGGGAAAAGCTGGCGCTCTTGCGGCAGCACTACCGGCATCGGGTTTTTGCCGCCGGGGCGCGCGACCTCATGGAGTTCCGCCCGGTCTATGAATCGCTGGCGGAAATGACCGAGGCGGGCGAAGGCGCCATTGTTGCTGCCACCGGCATCACCGGCAGCGGCGGCAATCTCGCCATCCTGGCGCTTGGCCGATTGGGCAGCTCGGAGTTCGACGTGGCCTCGGATGCCGACCTGCTGTTCGTGCGCGATGAGACTTCCGACCCTGCAGCCAGCCGCAAGGCTGCCGAGCAGATCGTCGAGGCACTGGCCGCCTATACGCGCGAAGGCACCGTATTTGCCGTGGATCCCAGGCTCCGCCCCCGGGGCGCCGAAGGCGAGTTGGTGTCCACCCCCTCCAGCCTCGCCGCCTATTTCGCCGCCGAAGCGCTTCCCTGGGAAGCGCTCACCTACACCAAACTCCGCCTGGTGGCCGGCTCGGCAGAACTGGGGCGACGCGCTGCGTTGGCCGTCCACGAGCAGTTGCGCCGCTTCGCCGCCGATCCAGGCTTCGCGCAGCAGGTCAGCGAGATGCGGGCGCGCCTCGAGGTCTCCGAGGACCGTAGCAACTTTAAGACCGCCCCCGGCGGCTTTTACGACATAGACTTCATCGTCTCCTACCTGCTGGTCCGCCACCATGCGCTCGACGTCGAGGGCAACATTCGCGAGAAGCTCCATGCGCTGGCGGCACGGGGACTGCTGGACGACAACTCCTGCGCCACGCTCGACTCCGCTGCCGAACTGCTGCGTACCCTGGAGCACGTGGTGCGCCTGGTCCTGGGGCGCCCGCGCAAGTCGCTGCCCGTGGCCGAGCAGGCCCGCGAAACCACCGAGCGCCTCACCGCCCGCTTCCTCGACCGCGACTTCCACGGCGGCTTGGAAGAGGGACTCTCTCTCAGCGCCCGCTCCGTGCGCCAGGTCTATGAGCGTTTACTGGGTCCAGCCGTCGCTGTTTTATAATCTTTCCCCTTAACGGAGCAGGGCTCATGGCGGCTTCCTACAACGGCAATCCGGTTCCGGCCGACGGACAGAGGATCACGTTCAGCGGCGGGCGCTTCCACTTCCCTGACCATCCCATCATTTCCTTCATCGAGGGTGACGGCACCGGCCGCGACATCTGGAAAGCGTCGCAGCGCGTTTTCGACGCCGGGGTGGAGAAAGCCTACGGCGGCAGGCGCCGCGTGGCGTGGTACGAAGTGTTCGCCGGCGAGAAGGCGTATGCGAAGTTCAAGAACTGGCTGCCCGATGACACGGTGGAAGCGGTACGCGAGTTTCGCGTAGCCATCAAGGGTCCGCTCACCACTCCCATCGGAGGAGGCATCCGCTCTCTTAACGTCGCCGAGAACACCGAGGACGTCTATGCCGGCATCGAGTGGAAACAGGGAAGCGCGGAAGTAAAGAAGCTCATCGACTTCCTCAATAACGAGATGCTCAAGAGCACCGGCAAGCGCATCCGCGAGGACTCGGGTGTGGGCATCAAGCCCATTTCCATCACCGGCACCAAGCGCCTGGTCCGCATGGCCCTGAAGCATGCCGTCGAGAACGGCAAGCGCGTGGTGACCCTGGTTCACAAAGGCAATATTCAGAAGTTTACCGAGGGCGCCTTCCGCGAGTGGGGCTACGAGGTTGCGCGCGACGAGTTTCGCCAGGAAACCGTAACCGAGCGCGAGAGCTGGATCCTCGACAACAAAGACAAGAACCCCAACCTCACGGTCGAAGAAAACGCGCTCCAGATCGAGCCTGGGCTGGAATTCGGTTCTCCGGAATTCCGCGAGTCGCTCTACGCCGAGGTGCGCGGCGTGCTCGATTCGCTCTACGCCACGCACGGCAAGGGCGCGTGGAAGAAGAAGATCATGGTCAACGACCGCATTGCCGACTCCATCTTCCAGCAAGTGGTTACCCGCGCCGACGAGTACAGCGTGCTGGCCACACCCAACCTCAATGGCGACTACATCTCCGATGCCTGTGCAGCCCAGGTGGGTGGCCTGGGCATCGCCCCGGGCGCGAACATCGGTGACGAGTACGCTTTCTTCGAAGCCACCCACGGCACTGCTCCCAAGTACGCCGACAAGGACGTGATCAATCCCGGTTCCGTGATTCTCTCCGGCATGATGATGCTCGACTTCCTGGGATGGAAAGAAGCAGCGCGCCTGATCGAAACCGCCCTGGAGCGCACCATCCAGCAGAAAACCGTGACCTACGACTTCGAACGACTGATGGAAGGCGCCACCAAAGTGAAGACCAGCGAGTTCGCGGGCCACATCATCCGCAACATGGACCAGTTGCAGGCCACAACCGCAGCCGATTGACTGTTATGCCAGTAACACTTCAAGAAAGGGAGCCATGCGCAAGAAAGTAACCATCGTAGGATCTGGCAATGTTGGAGCCACCACGGCGCACTGGATGGCGTCGAAGGAACTGGCGGACATTGTC
>CAZXVY010000001.1:0-36255 GCA_964644115.1 uncultured Terriglobales bacterium | reverse complement strand
GAAGTAGCGGTAGTCGTGGGCGTGCTCCTTGGAGCGCATGCTGTAGGTGCGGCCCTCGGCGGAGTTGTAGAGCCGTGTTTCCTGCGCGATCTTCCCGCCCGACTCCAGCACCTCGATGTGCCGCTCGATTTCGTACTCCAGCGCCTGGCGGATGAAGCGGAAGGAATTCACGTTCTTTACTTCCGCCTTGGTGCCGAACTCCTTCTGCCCGCGGGGGCGCACGCTGACGTTGGCATCGCAGCGCAGCGAGCCTTCCTCCATGTTGCAGTCGCTCACGCCGGTGTAAAGGATGATCTCCTTCAGCCGGGTGAGGTACTCGTAGGCCTCGCCGGGCGAGGCGATATCAGGTTCGCTGACAATTTCGATCAGCGGCGTCCCGCAGCGGTTCAGGTCGAGGTAGGTGCGCTCGCCGGAATCCGCGAAACCCTCGTGCAGGCTCTTGCCTGCGTCCTCTTCCAGGTGCAAACGCGTGATCCCGATGCGTTTGTGGCCGCCGTCCGCCGGAATTTCAATCCACCCCTGTTCGGAGAGGGGTTTGTCGTATTGCGAAATCTGATAGCCCTTGGGCAGGTCGGGATAGAAGTAGTTCTTGCGCGCGAAGATGGAAGTCTGGTTGATGCGGCAGTGGATGGCCAGGGCCGCGCGCACGGCGTATTCGACCGCGGTGCGGTTCAGCACCGGGAGCGATCCGGGCATCCCCAGGCACACGGCGCACACGCTGGTGTTGGGTGGCGCCCCGAACTTCGCCGAACACGAGCAGAAGATCTTGCTCTCGGTGAGCAGCTGGACGTGTACCTCCAGGCCGATCACCGGCTCGTAGGCCGTGGAAACCGCGGAAGCCATCGCAGGCGATTGTAGAACAAGGCTGGAAGGCAAAAGGAAAAAGCTAAAAAGGAGCGGCCGGTCTCCAGATTCCCAGAGGCAGGGCGTGGGCCCAGTTGCAGCCGGCCGGGCCAACCGTGCGTCAGGGTTTGCTCGGGCCCGGCGTGTAGGTCAGGTACTTTTCCATGGGGATTTCGAAATAGAACAGCTCCTGTCCGTCGGCGTTGCGCAGTCCGGAAACATAGAGATGCGCGCCCGCCAGGGGATTGGCAACGTCCTCCACGTCGAAGAAGAAGAACCCGGCCTGGGTGGAGTTGGCTTCCACGGCGCGGGCCAGGAAGCGCAGCCGGTCAATTTCGTCGGCGTATTCCTGCTTCACGCTGGAGGACTGCTTCTTGCGGGGCAAGGGGATGGGCAGGGGGTTGCGGCTGGGCTCGTCGCCGCGGCGTTTCTGCCGCGCCAGCTTGCGGTAAAGATCGTCGGGAGTGGCGGGCGCGATCTTCACCCGCCTCACCGTGATCAGTTCCACCTTCAGGTCCGTTAGCGATACCGGCTGCTTGCCGTCGTTGGAAAAAATCAGGTGGACGGGCAAGATGCCTTGCTTGCGGTAGGGCGTCACGAAGATCGCGGCCTTGTCGGCCATGTCGT
Source organism: uncultured Terriglobales bacterium (assembly GCA_964644115.1). Lineage (GTDB taxonomy): Bacteria > Acidobacteriota > Terriglobia > Terriglobales > Acidobacteriaceae > CAZXVY01. The sequence goes on along the minus strand of CAZXVY010000001.1, from coordinate 34,785 downwards.
AAGGGTCGGCGGCGATGGAAAATTTTTCCATCTCGTGGGCCTCGTGCGCGGGGTAGGTCTTGGCGTGGAAGGCCTTGGGCGCGGCGGACGCGCGCTCGTCCGCGGGCATTGCGGTCATCGTGCAAGCCAGCAACGCCGCCAGCAGCAGGGCTCGGGTGGACATGGCGCCATTATCCCCGGGGAAGGACTTTCTAACAACCCGCTTCCGGATGTGGATGGGATGGCGCGGACGCTAATGCCGTTCCAACTAACTTTCCCTAGGGAGATGCCCCGCCTATTCCCTTGGGCGATTGGCCGCGAGGCCGAAGGAAGTTAGACGAGAGAGAGTTGGAACGGCACTAGAATGGTTGCCGCATGTATCTTCTCTACAGCGCGGCGCTGGCCCTGGCGCTGCTGGCGAGCGCTCCCTGGTGGCTGTGGCGCATGCTGTGGCGCCACAAGTACCGCGCCGGGCTCGCCGAACGTTTGGGCCGCGTGCCCCAGCGTCTCCTGGTGGGCGGCGCGGGAGCCTCCGGCTCCATCTGGATCCACGCCGTGTCGGTGGGAGAAGTGCTGGCGGTGAGTGCTCTGGTGGCGGAACTCCACCGGCAGTTTCCCGGCCGGCGGATTTTGGTCTCAACCACCACGGCGACCGGGCAGGCTCTGGCTCGCGGGCGTTTCGGCGAAGAGAACGTCTTCTATTTCCCTCTCGACTTCGCGTTCGCCGTGCGCGCCTACCTCCGCGCCCTGCAGCCCGAACTGGTGGTGCTGGCGGAGACCGAGTTCTGGCCAAACTTCCTGCGCCTGGCCAAAGCCGGCGGCGCGCGCCTGGCGGTGGTGAACGCCCGCATTTCCGACCGCTCCTTGCCGGGATACCGGCGCTGGCGCGGACTTCTCCGGGGCGTACTGCGCGACCTGGACCTGTTCCTGGCGCAGAGTGAGGAAGACGCCCGGCGACTGGTGGAGATCGGCGCGGCCCAAGACCGAGTCCGCGTGGCCGGAAACCTGAAGTTCGACGTGAAGGCAGCCACGGCATCGGCGGGGACGTCGCTGCTGCGCGCCGCGCTGGAGCGCGGCGGCGGGCGCCCCGTGGTGGTCTGCGGCAGCACGCTCGAAGGCGAAGAGGCAATTCTGCGGCGGGCATTCGAAGCGGTGCGCTCGCAATATCCGGGGGCAGTGTTCATCGTGGCCCCGCGCCATCCCGAGCGTTTCGACGCGGTGGCGCAGGAATTTGCGGCTTCCGGCCTCCGCTGCTGGCGAAGATCGCAGCTCAAGCCGGAGGAAGCCATGCAGGGCGGCGTGCTGGTGCTCGACACCCTGGGCGAACTGGCATCGGTGTATGGCCTGGCATCGCTGGCGTTTGTGGGCGGAAGCCTGGTGGCGCGCGGCGGACACAACATCCTCGAGCCCGCGCAGCACGGTGTACCCATCCTGGTGGGGCCGCATACCGGCAATTTCCGCGACATCATCGGAATCTTCGCGCGCGCCCAGGCCCTGCGCGTGGTAACTCCCGACAACCTGGCCGACACCATGCTGGAACTGCTGGCTGACGGTACTGGACGCGACGCTCTGGGACGCCGAGCCGCCGAAGTCTTCCGCGCGCAGGCTGGCGCCACCGCCCGCACGCTTGCGGCGCTCGAGTTGCTGCTCCCAACCGCGACCCCCGCGTCCGGCGGGCGACCGGTGACGGAGAAGGCGGCGCAATGAATCCGCTGGAATCCATCTTCGGCGCCGTGGTGGGCGCACGCAACGCGCTCTACGACAACGGCACCATCAAGGCGCAACGGCTGGCGGGCCCGGTGGTCAGCATCGGCAACCTTTCCGTCGGCGGAGCGGGCAAGACGCCCTTCGTGATCCTGCTGGGCGGATTGCTTGCCGAGCGCGGCGTGCGCTTCGATGTGCTCTCGCGCGGCTACGGACGCCGTCGCAGCGGCGTGCGCGTGGTGGATCCAGGCGGGCTTCCGCAGGATTTCGGCGACGAGCCGCTGCTCATCGCGCGGCGGCTCAACGTGCCCGTCATCGTTGGCGAAGACCGCTACGCGGCCGGGCGGCTGGCGGAGGAAAAGTTCGGCGAGCAGCTCCATTTGCTCGACGACGGCTTCCAGCACCGCGGCTTGGCGCGCGATTTCGACATCGTGCTGGTCACCCCCGACGACGCCCGCGACCGCCTGCTGCCCGCCGGGCGCCTGCGCGAGCCGTTGAGCGCGCTCGCGCGGGCGGACGCCGTGGTGCTGGCCAGTGGCGCCGCGCCGCAGGATTTCCCCGCCGCCGCCGACAACACCGCCAAGCTGTTGTGGCGCGTGCGCCGGGGCATTGCCCCGGTCAAGATTCCCGACCGGCCCGTGGCTTTCTGCGGCATTGCCCGCCCGAAGAATTTCTTCCTGCAACTGCGCACCGCGGGGGTCGAGCCCGCGGCCCACGCCGTGTATCGCGACCACCATGCCTACGGCGAGAAAGACATCCGCGAATTGCTGGCCCTGCGCCAGTCAAGCGGCGCCGGCGGCTTCGTCACCACCGAGAAAGACGCGGTCAACCTGGGCGGGTATCTTTCGGCGCTCGAGCCGCTGGTGGTGGTCCCGGTAAAGATGGAGCTCCTGGACGCCACCGCCGCCCTCGCTGCCATGCTCGACAAGATCGCTGAACGGCGGGCGGCGCGGGCATGAGAGAATCGGGCCGTGTGGAAGCGGGCGACTCGCCCGCGTTTCCAGCGCCGGCCCAAGCGGGCGACCTCGCCCGCGTTTGTAACACGGGTTCTTGGCGAAACGACGGGCTTCTCGCGGGTGCGCGGGCGAGGTCGCCCGCTTCCACACGCACGAAATGAAGAAGCGTAACCAAGCCGCGGAACGCAAGGCCAGGCTGCTGCGCCTGGTGGAAGCCTTCCCGCGCGTCACGGTGACGGTGCTGGGCGACCTGGTGGCGGACGAATTTGTCTACGGTGAGATTGCCCGCGTCTCGCGCGAGGCTCCAGTGCTCATCCTGAAACATCGTGAGCAGACGGTGGTGCCGGGCAGCGGCGGCAATGCCGTCTACAACCTGGCTGCGCTCGACGTGCAGGTGTTGCCGGTGGGCGTGGTGGGCGACGACGAGCCCGGCCGCCTGCTGCTGGAGCGCTTCCGCGAGAAGCGCATCCCCGTGAACCGCATTGCCAAGCTCAAGGGTTACGGCACGGTCACCAAGACGCGCATTCTCGCCGGTATGACGCACACCTCGCGGCAGCAGGTGGTGCGCATTGACCGCGAGCCGGAAGGCGAGCCGCCCGCGTCCGCGCTGCAGCGCCTGGTGGCCAACGCCTCGGCGTGCGCGCGCACCTCCGACGCCCTGCTCATCTCCGACTACGGCTACGGCGCGGCCACACCGGAAATCCTGGAGGCGGTGCGCGCCGGCGGACGCCTCAACAGCATCCCCATCACGCTCGACTCGCGCTATCGCATGTTGGAATACGCCGGTGTCACCGCGGCCACTCCTAATGAGCCGGAAGTGGAAGCTGCTCTTCAGGTCCGCATCGGCAACGGCCAGGAGCGCCTGCACGCCGCGGGGCGCACGCTGCTCAAACGCATGAAGCTGGAGCAACTGCTGATCACCCGCGGACGCGACGGCATGGTGGTGTTCACGCCCGGACAACGGCCGGTTGAGATTCCCATTTTCGGTTCCGACCAGGTGGCCGACGTCACCGGCGCGGGCGACACCGTAATCGCCACCTTCACCGCGGCGCTCGCGGCCGGCGCCGCTCCCGAAGACGCGGCGCGTCTCGCGAACTACGCCGCCGGAATTGTGGTGATGAAGCGGGGCACGGCCACGTTGTCGCGTCCGGAACTGCGCGCCGCCATCGAGCAGGACGCCAAGGGCCAGGCATGAAGCCAGACATGAAGCCAGACATGAAAGACGCCGGCGCAGGCGCAAGCAAGGTAATGGACCGCGCCTCTCTGCGCGCGCGCGTGGCCGAGTGGCGGCGCGCGGGCGAGCGCGTCATCCTGACCAACGGCATCTTCGACGTGCTGCACGTGGGTCACGTGCGCTATTTGCGCGCGGCCAAGGCGCTGGGCGGACGGTTGATCGTCGCCGTCAACGCCGACGCCAGCGTGCGCACGCTGAAGGGTGAAGGACGCCCGCGCATGCCTGCCGCGGAACGCGCGGAACTGCTGGCAGCGCTTGAAAGCGTGGACGCGGTGGTGATCTTCGATGAGCCCGACGTGCGCGCCCTGATTCGCGAAGTGCGTCCCGACATCCACGCCAAGGGCACCGACTACACCGCGGAGAGCGTCCCCGAACGCGACGTGGTCGCGGAATGCGGCGGGCGCGTGGAGATTGTCGGCGACCCGAAGGACCACTCCACCAGCGAAATGATCGGCAAATGGAACGCATCCTGATCGTGCGCCTGGGCGCGATGGGTGACGTGCTCCACGCCCTGCCGGCGGTGGCCGCGCTGCGTCGCGCCCTGCCCGCGGCGCAAATCGGATGGATCATCGAGCAGCGCTGGGCCGAGCTGCTGTGCGCCCCGGGCGAGGCCCGTACCGCGCCGCGTTCTCCCCTCAAGCCGCTGGTGGACGTGGTGTATGAGGTGGATACGCGCGCGCTGCGCTCGCCGTCCGGCTGGGAGTGGAAGCAGGCGGCCAGCACCCTGCGCCGCATCCGCGCCGCAAAGTACGAAGTCGCGATTGACCTGCAGGGGTCCATGAAGTCCGGCCTGCTGGCCGCGCTCAGCGGGGCGCGCGAGGTCATCGGCTTTGCGAAGACGCGGGAAGCTCCAGCGGCCATGTTCTACAAGCGCGCGCTGACCGTTTCCGCGAAGCACGTGATCGAGCAAAATCTCGAACTCGTAGCCGCAGTGGCGGAGAACATCGCTCCCGCGCCTTCCGAGCTTCCGCTCGACCGCGGGACCGACGCCTGGTGCCAGCTCGAGTTGCGCAAGCGCGGCCGGTTTGACTACGCGCTGCTCAGTCCGGGCGTGGGCTGGGGAGCAAAACGCTGGCCCGCGGAGCGTTACGGAGAAGTCGCCAAGCGCCTGGCCGCTGACGGCCTGGCGGCCTTCATCAACACCGGGCCGGGAGAAGCGAAGCTGGCGCGTGAAGTGGAAGCGGCCAGCGGCGGCGCGGCCGTGAGTGTGCCCTGCACTCTCGGCCTGCTTATCGCCCTCACCCGCCGGGCAAAGCTGTTCATCGGCGGAGACTCCGGCCCGATGCACTTAGCAGCGGCCCTGGGCATTCCCGTGGTGGCCCTGTTTGGCCCCACCGATCCTGAGCGCAACGGGCCCTACGCAACCCGCTCGGCGGTGTTGCGCAGCGCCGAAAGCCGCACGTCCTACTCGCACGTCGCGAGGGAAGACCCGGGTCTCACCGCTATAACCGTGGACCAGGTGGTGGAGGCAGCGCGGAAACTCTTGAAGGGCGGCAATGGCTAGCTGGCAGCAGACTGCGCGGCGCATCCGCGTGCCGCTGAGCTTCGCCTTTGCCGCCGTGTATTTGTGGCTGGCGCACCCGGAGTGGAACTCGATGGCCGCCGGCGGCCTGATCGCGATTCCCGGACTGTGGCTGCGCGCCGTGGCTTCCGGCCACGTACACAAGGACACCGAACTCGCCACCACCGGCCCCTACGCCTACACCCGCAACCCGCTCTACCTGGGCTCGCTCATCCTGGCTGCCGGATTTGCCTCGGCTGCGCGCAGTCCCTGGGTGGTGTTGCTGATGTTGCTCCTGTTTGTGGGCGTGTACTTGCCCGTAATCCGCTCCGAGGAGGACTACTTGCGCCGCAGCTTCCCGGAGTTCGAGGAATACGCCAGCCGCGTGCCGCGCTTGCTGCCCCGTGTGCGCAGAAAAGCCGGCGTGCAGGGGAGTTTTTCCTGGGAACTCTACCGCCGGCACCGCGAGTACAATGCCGTGCTGGGCGCCGTAGCGATGATGGCGGCGCTGGCGGTGAAAATCCTGTGGTTCCCCTGATCTTGTTTACCCTGATGAGGTTCCACTTCCGTCATTCCGAGCCTGGGAGCGCGACCCCGATTGCGGCAGTCTTGCTCGCTCTGAGCATGGTCCTGCTGTCACCCATCGCCCACCGCGCCCAGGAAACCGCAACGCCTCCCGCCGCCCCGCAGGAACCGGCAGCCGAAGCACCGGCGACCGCCGGTTCCCCGCATGAAACGGCCGCCGAGGCACCAGCGACCAACGAGCCGGCCTCCGAGATTCGTCCCCCGCAGCACGGGCACCGCTTCCCCAACGGCGAGACTTTGGTCTACCAGGTGGACTGGCGCATTTTCGACGCGGGCGTGGCCACGCTGCGCACCGAGGCGGCGGGACGCGAGCAGCGGGTCACGGCCAGCGCCAGTTCCACCGGCGTGGTTTCGCTGCTCTACGCCGTGCGCGACCGCTTTGAGGCCTTCCTCGATCCCCGCACCTTCTGTTCGCGGCAGATCGCCAAGCACACCGAGGAAGGCTACCGGCGGCGCGAGACTTCGATTCGCTTCGATGCTGCCCGCCGCAAGAGCGTGCTGGAGGAAAAGAACCTGAAGTCGGGCGCCGTCAAGAAAGTGGAGAACGACACGCCCGCCTGCGTCACCGACGTGGTTTCCGCCATCTACTACCTGCGCTCGCTGCCCCTCGAACCCGGCGACACCTACCGCTTTCCCCTCAGCGACGGCGGCCAGACGGTGGATGTGCGCGCGCTGGTCGAAGACCGCGAAGAGATCCAGGTCCCGGCCGGCACCTTCCAGACGCTGCGCGTGGGCCCGGCGCCCGAGGAGCGCGGCCAGGTGTGGATCTGGTATTCCGACGACGCCAGCCGCCTCCCAGTGCAGATGCGCGCGCGCATGGTCTGGGGCACACTCACTTTCCGCCTGGAGCGGATCGAGCAGCGCTAGGTTTCAGCTCTTCACGATGCGTGCGACTTCCGCCAGGCAGCGCTCCACGTCCTTATCGTCGTTATAGATGTGCGGCGAGAAGCGCACCGCACCCAGGCGCGAGGCGCACACGATTCCGGCAGCGCGCAGGCGGGTGACGATGTCAGCGGAAGGGAATTTCGCAAACCGCGCGGCCAGCACTCCCGCGCGCCGCTGGGGATCGCGCGGAGTGACCATGGCGGCGCCCAGGACTTCCAGGCCGTCCATCAGGCGCGAGGTCAGGCGCAGGTTGTGGGCCAGGATGCGATCGATGCCGATGTTCAGCAGATAGTCCATGGCCGACGCCATCCCCAAACCGGCGGCGTAGGCGACGGTAGAGTACTCCATGCGGCGCGCGGACGCGGCCAGCGGGATCTGGGTGGCGTCGAAGACGAAGGGATCCACGGTGCCGCGCGGGCCCACGAACGGCGGCTCGAAGCGCGGCCAGATTTCCGGATGCAGATAGCAGAACGCCGCGCCGAACGGGCCGCACAGCCACTTGTAGGCGCTGCTCAGCACCACGTCGAGCTTCGCAGTGCGCACGTCGAGCGGAACCACGCCCACGGACTGCGTAGCATCGAGCACCAGAAGCGCGCCGTGCGCGTGCGCGATGTCCGCCAGCTTCGCCGGATCGAGCCGGTGCCCGGTGGCGTACTGCACGTGGCTCACGCACACCGCCACCGTGTTCCTGTCCACCAGCTTGGCGATGTCATCTTCCGTAAGCGCTTCAGGATTCTTCGAGATGGGCGCCAGCCGCACTTCCGCTCCGGTGTCCTTGGCAATGCGCAGCCAGGGATAGGTGACGCTGGGAAACTCGATGTCGAGCGAGACCACGTTCTGCCCGGCGCGCGGGCGCAGCCAGCCGGCCACTTGCGCGATGCATTCGGTGGCGCTGGTCATGATGGCCACGTCGTCCACGCCGGCGCCGATCAAGCGCGCCACCGAGCCGCGCGCGCCCTCGTAGACCCGGGCCTCGGCGGCGTCGTCGAAGCTCACCGTGCCCTGCCCGGCAATCTGCGCTTCGAACGCCTGGATCTCCCGCTGCACCGGCACTGGAGTCACCGCCACCGACGCCGAGTTCAGATAAGTGAGCTTCTGCAGATCGGGAAAATCGGCCGCGGGCGCCAGCGGACCGGATGACTCTGGAGTGTTGCTCTTGGGTGACATGGATGCCTGGGCGAAGTGGGCAAATCTAGCAGCGGATCAGAAGACAGTCAACCGCCGAGGGCGCCGAAAGGGCGACAGACTCTTTGTCATCCCGAGCGTAGCGAGGGATCTGCTTTTCGCAGGCCGCGTCCCTACTGCACGTTGAAGCGTTCGCGCAGCAGGCGCTGCAGGCGGGGCTTATAAATAATGTCGAACGCGAGTTCCTTGCCGGGAAACATGGCCAGGGCGGCACGGCGCGCGCCGGCCACCAGTTCGGAGGCCTCCTCCAGGGTGAGGTTCGGGTCTTGGCCGATCACCGACATCACCATGGAGATCATGATCTGCAGGCGGCGCAGACGGCGTGGTTCGGCTTCGCCAGGGGCCGGCTCGCTGCCGGCTTCCAGCAGCGCGGGTTCGCGTCTTTGGTGCGGTGTTTCCACGGTGGCTTCGGCGCGCCTCTTGTGAAAGAGCGGGAAATGAGCGAAACTTTGCATCCGCAACTTCCGCGCAGGCACGCGCTGCCCGGAACTGCATGTTACACCCGCCTGCAAGGCGGCGTCCGTGACCAGCGAGGAGCCGGAGGCGACCCTATGAGCGACGCACCCAATCCCGACCAGAAGCTCGAAACCGTGTTCGACACCGCGAATGAAACCGAAGCCATGGTGGTGCAGGGACTGCTGGAGTCGGCGGGCCTGGAGTGCCTGGTGGTTTCTCCCGACGCGCCCGGAGAAGTGATGTCCGGCCTGGGCGGCGTGGTGCTGCAAGTGGCGGCGGAGCGCGCCGAGGAAGCCCGGGGCCTGATCGAAGAGTACCGCGCCGGCGCCGCCTCCGCCGGGGAAAGCGACGAGGATACCGAGGCGCCCACCGGAACGGGATAGGTTTGTCATCCCGAGCGAAGCCCGCCGCGGCGGGCGCAGTCGAGGGATCTTGGGTTCTGAGGGAGTTCACGGAAACGGTGGTTTGAAGCAAAACCAGGATCCCTCGACTTCGGCGCTGCGCGCCTCCGCTCGGGATGACAAACTTCAGGGGATGACGAACTCAGGGGATGACAAACTCAAACAGCAATGACGCGGCCAGCAGCGCCGCGGCTGGACTCGAAGATTACCTTTCCCTGACCACCAGCGGGGTCACGCTCCTGCCGTCCAGATAGAAAGTCAGCGCGCCCAGGGTGTCGGTGCGATAGGTGCGCACGCCGCGCTCCGCCAGGCGGGCCAGCACTTCCGGCCGCGGATGTCCGAAGGGACTGCGGAATCCCACGGAGATGGCGGCAAACTTGGGCTGCACTGCGTCCAGCAATTCCGGGGAAGTGGAAGTTGCGCTGCCGTGGTGCGCCACCTTGAGCAATTCCGACTCGGGCGCATGTTGGGCCAGGCGGCGCTCGATGCGGCGCTCGACGTCGCCCGCCAGCAGCGCTGAGGTCTCGCCCAGAGTGACGCGCAGCGCCAGGGAGTCGTCGTTGCGCGGGCGTTCCGCCAGTTTCCAGTCGCGCGGCGGCGCCAGCACTTCCACGCGCGCCCCGCCGAAGTCGAAACTCTCTCCTTCCACCCGGCCCGCCACTCTCACGCCCTGCGCGGACGCCGCCTCCAGCAGCGCGCGGAACACCGGCACGGGCGGGTTCTCGCCCACCCACAACTCCGCCGGGCGAAAGTTGCCCAGCACGCTGCGCAGGCCGCCGATGTGGTCAGCGTGGGCGTGGGTGAGCGCCACCGCATCCAGGCGCGCAATGCCGCGCGACCACAGATACGGCGAAACCACGTCTTCGCCAACGTCGAAATCCGAGGCCGGCCCGCCCAGCGAGCCCCCGGCGTCTATCAGCAAAGTGCGGCCCTGGGGTGAGACCACCAGGATGGCATCGCCCTGGCCCACGTCGAGCAGCGTCACCTCCAGCACGCCCGGCCGGAGTTGCGGCTGGGGCGGCCAGACGGCGAGCGCCACCGCCGCTGCCACCAGGGCCGCGAGTCCCGCGACGGCCAGCACCCGTCGGCGGCGCGCCGTGAGCATGGCCAGCACCACGGCCGCGACTGCCGCTGCGGCGACTGCGAACGCTGGATCGGGCACGCGAACGTCGGCGGCTTGCAGTGCGCCGAGTGTCGCCACCGTCCCGGTGATGCCGTGCAGCGCCCACTCCGCAACCGCGGCCGGAATTGCGGCCAGCGCCGGCGAAACGTAGCTGGCGGCCAGGGCCAGCAGCGCCGCAGGCATCAGCACTCCAGTGAGCGGCACGATGACGGCGTTGGCGGGCAGCGCCAGCAAGGTGGCGCGATGGAAGTAGACCGCCATGGGCAGGGCGAGAGCAGCCTGCATCAGCGCGGAAATCAGCAGGACGTCGTAGAGCGCCAGGAGGCTGCGACTGCCTCCGACCAGCGCCGCGTGCGCAAAGCGCCGTCCCAGGAAAACCGCCAGCCGGCCCTCCAGCAGCCGCAGGTCCAGACGAAACTGCGCCAGCCGCGGCTCCAGCGAAACGTCGTAGTCGAGCGCGTCCAGGTGGCGCAGCGCCCGGCGATAAGGATGCGAAGTGCGCTCGATGAGCGGCAGCCCGACGCCGGCGATGGCCAGCAGCGAAAGAAACGTGAGCTGGAATCCGGCGTCGAAGAGAGCTCCCGGATCGAGCACCAGCAGCACCAGGGCCGCGCCGCCGGTGGCGTTCAGCAGGGCGCGGCCGCGGTACAGCAGCCGCGCTCCCAGATACAGCGCCAGCATGAGCATGGCGCGCTGCACCGGGACACCCTGGTCCGTCAACAGCGCGTATCCCGCGCACACCAGCAGGGCCACGCCGGTGGTGACAACCTCCGGCGCGCGCAGGCGGCGCATCATCCAGAACACCACCAAGGCGAGGATGCCGACGTTCATTCCGGAGACCACCAGGATGTGGTAGGTGCCGGTGCGCAGGAAGTCGAGGCGCTGGCTGCGCTCGATGGAGACCCGTTCACCGAACAGCATGGCGGAGAGCAGGGCGGCGTCCTCCGGACTCCACAGCGACCGGATGCGCCATTGCAGGTTGCGCCGCCAGGACGCCAGCCCGGCTTGCACGCGCGAGCCCGAGAAGCCGGGCAAACGCTCCACTTCTTTTCGGCTGGCCGACGCCAGGGCCACAATGCCGCGGCGCTCCAGAATCGAGCGGATGTCGAGCGCACCCGGGTTGCCGAAGTTGCGCACCGGACGAAGCTGTGCCGGGAACCTGAACCGCTCGCCGGGGCGAAGGAAGGGAAGCGCAGCATCATTTTCTTCGCGCAGCTCTTCTTCGCGCAGGTTTGTGTTGTCGTCCTGGGCCTGGTAGATAGTGAGGCGGACGCCCAGCCTGGCATCGTAGGTGGCGCTGTCGGTCTGGATGTGCTCGGTTTCAATGTCCACCACCAGGCGCGGGCCGCCCCAGGCGGTGGCGCGCACCTCCGGGTCGCGCAGCACGTGCGCCGTCACCACGGCTTCGCGGCCGTCGGTAAACGGAGTTGCGGGAGCCGAAGGCGGAACCAAATGCTGCGCCGCGAGCAGCAGCGCGCCCAGAGCTGCCATCGCAGCCAGAGCCAGGCTTCGGGCGATCCACGGGCGGCGGGCGCAGAAATACGCGGAGGCGGCCAATAGAATCACAGCGGCGATGAGCCACCACAGCGGCGGTCGCCACCGATGAGTGCCGGCAAAGATTCCCGCCGCCAGAGCCAATGCCGCCCACAGCAGCGGATGACGCGGCGCGCGCGCGGAAGCAAGAGCCGCCAATCTCCACCTCGAGGGCCGAAGCCCGACTGCACCCGGGGTCGAGACGCAGCCCGCAGCGTCTCTGGGAAACGCGGTTCCCGTCCGGCGTTGGGGAGCGTCTCAGCGCACGAACTGGACCACGCTTTCGATGTGAAAAGTCTGCGGAAAGAGGTCCAGGAGATGGATCTCTTCCACGCGGTAGCCGGATTCTAGCAGGACGCGCAGGTCGCGCGACAGCGTGGCAGGATCGCAGGAGACGTAAGTGATGCGCGGCGCGGCCAGCCGGGCGAGCGCACGCGCCGCCTTTTCGCCCAGGCCGGCGCGCGGCGGATCCACAACCACCAAGTCGTAGCCGCTGCCCTCGAGCACAGTTGCCAGAAAGCGGTCGGCGGTGGAGCGAACCGCGGTGACGTTCGCGGGAGAGTTGTGTTGCAGGTCGTGGTGAGCCAGGGGCGCGGTTTCGACCGCGGTCACCTCGCGGAAGGTCTGCGCGAGCGGCAGCGAGAACAATCCCACCCCCGCGTAGAGGTCGAGTGCCCGCGTGCCGCTTCGGCCTCCCGTAACCAGGCCGGCCAGGCGGTCCACGAGAAAACGGTTGGTCTGGAAGAAGGAGCCGGCGCTCGCCCGGTACTGCGCGGCAGCGGCGCGGTAGAGGAGCGAGTCTGCGCCCAGGTTCGCTTCCAACTTTTCCGGAAACTCCATCCGCACCAGCGGCCCTTCGCGCGACTGGCGGAACGCGGCCACGCCGGCGACGGCAGGCATCTGCTCGCGCAGCCAGCCGGCGAACTCCGCCAGATATTCCCGGCCGGCGCCTTCCTTTTCCGCCAGGACGGAGACTTCCACCAGCAGTTGCGTGTCTTCCGCGTCCGCGAAGCACTCTACTTCGAAAATCGCGCGGCCCACCTGGTCCGCGCGCCCCAGTTCCCACAGCGCCGCGAGGGCGCGATTGATGAGCGGCGAGCTGATGGGACACTGCTCCACCGCCATCAGGTCGCGGGCGCCGAACTTGTGGTAGCCGAGCGCGAAGTTGCGGCCGCCGCGCACCGCCAGGCGCGCGCGGTTGCGGTACTCGAAGGGCTGGGCGCTGTGGACGCGAATTTCTCCCGGCCACTCCAGGCGCGCGGTGCGGCGCAAGGTTTCGCGCAGGATGGCGGCCTTGATTTCCAGTTGATGCTCGTAGCCGGCGTGCTGGTAGTGGCATCCGCCGCACTTTTCGAAGTATGGACATGTGGGCGCAACCCGCTGCGGCGAAGGCTCGAGCACGCTGGTGGCACGGGCGCGCGCGAACCCCGGCTTTTGCTGCCCCAGATCAGCCTCCACTTTCTCGCCGCCCAGCACGAAAGGAACGAACACGGCCTTGCCGGGGCCACGCTCGTCGACCGGCAACCGCGCCAGGCCGTCGCCGCCGTAGATGAGTTTGTCGATCGTGAGCTGCATGGAAATAAAGTCAAAAGGTAAAAGGTAAAAGGTAAGGAACTGCCGCCCCTACGAATAGACTCTCATTTTCACAGGGGATATATTCTTCGACAATCTGGTCCCTCTCCGATCTGTAAGCAGCACGAGGCATCATGGGAAAAATCAACTGGGGGCGGCTTGTTGTTTGCGGGCTGGTAACCGGCCTCGTCTGGAGCCTGCTCTCCCTGGTTCTCCTGGTTCTTGCCGGCGAAGACATGGTAACAGCGGTCCCGAAGCTGTCCGCGCCAACCGGCGGTTTACTGGGGTTCGCGCTCATGGTGAACCTGGGGATGGGCATATGGGCCATGTGGCTTTACGCAGCCATCCGTCCTCGCTACGGACCGGGGCCGAAGACCGCAGCCGTAGCCGGGTTTGCCTGGTGGGTCATCTACTGTCTGGCCAAAGCCAACTGGGGCCCGTTCGGATTGGTTTCCACGAAAGGCCTGATGGTCCTTCTGGCGGCAACCCTGCCTGCTCTCATCCTGGCAATCTTGGTTGGCGCCCGGCAGTACGAGGAGTGAGCGGGGCCCTTCCCTCCGCTCCTCTCTACGCCATGTAGAACAGGCTCAACCGCGGAACCTGGAAGCGGTCGAGCAGCCGTTTGTGAACATACTGGCGGTGGAGCTGCTCGATCTGCGCCGCGGGCATTTTGCGGCGGTAGGGAGCGAGGTCGCGGTCGGCGTCGCGGCGCACCGCCAGAACGTCCTCATCGGAAGTTGCCGAGAGCAGCACGGCAAACAGTTTTTCTTCGAGCACCGTAAGGCGCCGCTCAAGAGCTTCGAGGGGGGGACCCGCATTCTTCCCGACAGCATCCGCCAGCTCGCGCGCCAGTTCGCGCAACGTCCGCGCAGTTTCCGCAGCCAGAGTGCGGGCTGCCGCCGGCAGATGCGCTTTTTCAAGCTGGGCGGCGGCGGCGGCGAGGTGCGCCGCGATGCGCGCCGGGGTGAGGCCGGAGGCGGCCGCATCCACCTTGCTCTTGGCGCCCACCGCAGCCTCCTGCATGTCCTCGGCGGCGGCCAGCACTTCCTGCGAGCAGAAGGCCAGGCCGTTGATCTTGCGCGTCCGGGAAGGGCGGTGCTGGTGGTGGTCGAAGGTGGCATCAATGCCGCGCAGTACCGCTTCCAGGGGAATGCCGGCGTCCTTCCAGGTCTCGATCAGCGCCCAGTCCAGGGTGGAGAGCAAGAGGGTGGTGCCGCGGCGGCGCTGGAAGTGTTCTTCGATCTCGGTGAAGTAGTTGAAGTAGTTTTCCACGGCGGCGGCTACGACGTGCGCCCCGCCCCGCCTGCCCGGGGCCGCGCCCCGGCTGGCCGGGGCCGCACCGTGGCCGCGGCATTGCGTTCCCAGATGATGCGCAGGCCCTCGAGCGTGAGCAGGTCGTCTACTTGCTGGATGTAGCGCGACCCCTCGGCGATCATTGCCGCCAGTCCGCCGGTGGCCACCACTTTGGTTTCCGGGCCGAGTTCGGCCAGCAGGCGCTCCAGGATTCCGTCCACCAGCCCCAGGTATCCGTAGTAGAGGCCGGAGCGCATGCAGCTCACGGTGTCGGTGCCGATCACGCGCTCGGGCTTGCCAATGTCCACGCGCGGCAGGCGTGCGGTGCGCTGCACCAGGGCCTCGGCGGAGATTCCGATCCCGGGCGCAATCACGCCTCCCAGGTACTCGCCCTTTTTCGAGATCACGTCGAAGTTGGTGGCAGTGCCGAAGTCCACCACCACGCAGGGGCCGCCAAACTTCTGAAACGCAGCCACGCCGTTGACGATGCGGTCGGCGCCCACTTCCAGGGGATTGTAGGTCACCACCGGCATTCCCGTCTTTACGCCCGGCTCGACGAACAGCGGCTTCGCTCCGAAGTATTTTTCACAGACCTCGCGCAGGGTGGAATCCAGCGGCGGCACCACGGAAGAAATAATGATGCCCTGGAGACCGCTGACCTCCACCTTGTCGAGTGCGAACAGGTTGCGAAAGAGCACGCCGTACTCGTCCACCGTCTGGGTGCGGATGGTGGCTACGCGCCAGTGTGCCAGCAGGCGGTCAAAGCGGGGCGTGCCGTCGGGACCGGCGGCGTGGGCGAACAAGCCGAGCACGGTGTTGGTGTTGCCGACGTCCAGGACGAGAAGCATGGGGTCTGGCGAAATTGTACACGGGAGGGCGATTGAATCATTGAGGGATTGAATCGTTGAATCATTGAGAAGCTGCGAGGGCGCGATCATTCACTGATTCAATCATTCAATCCCTCAGTGTCTCTGTGCCTCCGTGGTGAACTTATCTTCCGGACAGAAACGCATTCCCCGCGATCACAAACCGCAGGCGTCTGCCCGCGGCCTTGCGGATACCGATGCGTGGGGTGGCAAGGATGGGCTGCGGACGATAGCCGTCGTCGGCGAGTTGCAAACGGGATGAGCGCGAGGTGAGATCGCGCCCGTTGTCGCACGCGCGGGTGATGCCGAAGGCTGCGCACAGGCGGGCGGGGCCGCTGGTGAGCTGCCGCAGCCATCGGGAGGAAGCCGGTCCCGCCGTGCCGGCGGGGAGGCGCAAGCCGCGCGCGCGGGCCATCTCGGCCAGGCCTTCCACCGGCTCCAGCGCGCGGATGAGGACACATCCGGCCTTGCCCGCAGGCTGGCAGGAAACGTTCAGGCAGTGGTGGACGCCGTAGATGAAATAGACGTAGGCGCGGCCCGGCGGGCCAAACAGCACACGATTGCGCGCTGTGATTCCGGCGGCGGCGTGGGCGGCGGCATCGCCCCATCCCAGGTACGCTTCGACCTCAACGATGCGGCCCACCAGGCGTATCTTCCCGCGCCGCCGCACTAGAAGCTTGCCCAGCAAGGCGCGGGCAACGCGGCGCGGGTCGCGCGCGAAGAAGTTCGCAGACAGGGCGCGGATCACGGTCAATCTTTGCGGAACAGCGACTTCCAGGTCTCGAGGTCGCTGATGGGGCGGGCGGCGACTTTGAGGTTGGCGGCGACGTGCTCCTGGCTGCTCATGCCGATGAGCGCCACCGCCAGCCCGGGTGCGGAGCGCGCGAACTGGATGGCGCTTTCCGCGTCGCTTTCCGTGCCCAGCTTCTGCGCGATGAACTCCGGCAGGCCCTCGGTGAGCTGGCCCTGGCGCAGGGTAGCGCTGCCCACCACGGCCAGGCCGGCGCGCTCGGCCAGATCGAGCGTGGAGACCGGCTCTGAGTTCCATTTCTGGTTGCGCAAGGCATAGGCCTCGGGCATTCCGAGATTGAAGGGAAGCTGCACAAAGCGGAAGTGGTGGCGGTCGCCGCCGGCTTGGCGCGCGGCCTCCAGGGTTTCCGCCAGGCTGATGGCGTCGCGCTGGCCAGGGCCGGCGCGGAACGCGTTCCAGGTAGCGCAGCCGTAGTAGCGCACTTTGCCGGCGGCTACAGCCTTTTCCAGCATGGCGAAGGCGGCAGTGAGGCGCTGCCGAAAGACCTCCGGCCTCACCTCGCCGAGCTGCGACTCGGGGTTGTGCACGTAGAAAACGTCAATGGTTTCCAGGCCCAGGTTGCTGCGGCACCGCTCCAGTTGGTCTTCCAGATAGCGAGGGGCCATGCAGTGCATGCCGCCGGCGATCTCGGCAGGATCCAGGATGCCGCGCTCCACATACTCCTTGCGGAAGTAGGCGCGCGGATCGGGGGGCATAGCGCCGTCGAAGGAGAGGTAGCCGGCCTTGGTGCAGACCACCACCTCGTCGCGGGCCAGCTCTCCGGAGGAAATCAGGCTGGCCAGCGCCTGGCCAATGTTCCTTTCCGAGCGCTGATGCCGGTAGTTGATCGCGGCGTCCAGCAGGTTGATGCCCGAGCGCAACGCCAGCTCGATGGCGGCGGTGTAGCGGCGGTCGCCGGCGTCGTCGGGGTCGCCAAGGTATGTGCCTAGGCCCAGGGAGGAAAGCCACAGTTCACCGGCGCCGGGGACGTTTTCCCGCCGGCGAAAGTGCCCGGCCTCATGCAGTTGCGGGAAGCGGTCGCGGTAGCGGGTAGTGCCAGCTTGGGTAGCGAATCCGGAGAGCATCGCCCGAGTGTAGCAGGGGAGAAGGGGTTACCCGAGAAGGGCAAGGGGTGTACCATGGGCCAGCCTGAAGGTGGGCCGGAGCCGCATTTTTGCTGTTGACGGGGTCACCCTGTGTGGTTATGCTTTAGCTCTCTCCTCCCAGGTACCCTCCCCAGGGGTTGTCACAAATTAGCGTTGTTCAAGGGGATAGAGTACGACTATGCGCCAGCATAAGGGCTTTTCGCTGATCGAGCTGTTGATCGTGGTGGCCATCATCCTGATCATTGCTGCCATCGCCATTCCCAACCTCCTGAGGTCGCGGATTTCTGCCAACGAAGCCTCAGCGTTGAGTTCCTTGCGCCAGATCAACACCGCCCAAACCTCTTATTCCATTTCCTACCCGAACATAGGCTACGCCGACACTATGGCCAAGCTGGCGGACCCGGCGCCGGGAGTTGCAGCCGGCCCTGCGGCGGCGGGACTGCTGGATTAGGTGCTGGGTTGCGCCGCCCAGCCCTGCCGCAAGTCCGGCTACGACTTCGCCATCAACGCGGTTCCGGGCTCGCCCATTGTCGATTACAGCCTCACCGGCGTGCCCGCTGTGCCTGGACAGACCGGGGTGCGCGGCTTTTGCTCCGACCAGATCACCAGGGTCACGTTTGATCCCACGGGCGGCACAACCTGCACCGGCAGTTTGCAGTGAGCCGGGCGCATCCTTGACAGGCTGCAGCGGCGGTCAGTATTCTTGATCTTCAGATTTCATCGCGGCCCCGCCAGAAGCGGGGCCTTGCATTGTGGATCGGCGCAAGCCGCCCCCGGACGCCGCCATGCTCATCCGCCTTCAAGACCTGGTAGTCCAGAAACTGGAGTTCCAGGAGCAGTTTCGGCCGGGCGCGGTGGACCTGGGCCCTGAAGTGGCGCATCGCACGCCGCTCCAAGCTTCCGGGCGCGCCGAGTTGATCGAAGAGGACCACGGGCGCAAGAGCATCATCCGCGACATACGCGTAGTGGGCAGGTTATCCACCCGCGTCGAAGCGCGGTGCGCACGCTGCCTGGAGCCGGTGGAAAGCCTGATCGAGAGTGAATTCGATCTGCTCTACCGTCCCTTGGGCGCCGACGCCCGCAAAGACGAAACCGGCATCAGCGAGGCCGAAACTGAGATCGGGTATTACCAGGGTGAGGGCCTGCTGCTGGAAGATGTGCTGCGCGAGCAAGTCCTGCTGGCTACCCCGGCAAGGACGCTTTGTAGTGAGGGCTGCAAGGGTTGTGCTCCCGCTGCGGCCGCAATCGGAACAAGGAAACCTGCCAGTGCGCGGAGGAGCCCAAGGACCCGCGCTGGAATGCGCTGAAAGGGCTCCGCGAAAAACTGGAAGACTGAGGTAGCGAGTCATGGCCAATCCCAAACGACGGCATTCGAAAGCGCGCACCGGCAAGCGCCGGGCGCACGACTTCCTCACTACACGCTCGCTTTCCGAGTGTCCCAACTGCCACGAGCGCAAGCTGCCCCACCGCGTCTGCCCCAAATGCGGTCATTACAAGGGGCGTGAAGTGATAGCAGTGAAGGCCGAGTAGTCCTCCCCGCCCCCAAGGCGATGCCAACCGTCATAGCCGTGGACGCGATGGGTTCCGACCGGGCGCCTAAGCCCGAGGTGGAAGGCGCTATCCTCGCGGTGCGGGAGCACGACGTGCGCGTGCTCCTGGTGGGCCAGGAAGAGCGCCTGGATCCTGAACTCGCGCAACACTCCGCAGAAGCGCGCAAGCGCATCGAGATCGTCCATGCCTCGGAAGTCGTGGGCATGGAGGAGAAAGCTTCCAAAGCGGTGCGCGGCAAGCGCGACTCCTCGTTGCGCGTGGGCCTGCGTCTGGTGCGCGAAGGGCGCGCCGCCGGATTCGTCACCGCGGGCAACACCGGCGCCGCCATGGCCACCGCCAAAGTGGTGCTGGGCGGGCTCCCCGGCGTGGACCGCCCCGCGCTCGCCGCCGCCATGCCCACCGAAACCGGGCGGGCCGCGCTGCTGCTCGACGTGGGCGCCAACGTGGACTCCAAGCCCCACAACCTCGTCCAGTTCGCCATCATGGGGGAAATCTACGCGCGCTGCATTTTCGGCGTCGACCGCCCGCGCGTGGGGCTGCTTTCCATCGGCGAGGAAGAAGTAAAGGGCAACGAACTTACCAAGGAAACCTTCCCTCTGCTCAAGCAGCTCCACTTCAACTTCGTGGGCAACGTGGAGGGCCGCGACCTCTTCCAAGGCAAGGTGGACGTCGTGGTCTGCGACGGATTTACCGGCAACGTGGCGCTGAAAGTTTCCGAAGGCGTCGGGCAAATGGTGCGCACCATGCTCAAGGAGTCGCTGGAGTCCACCATCGCCGCCCAGGTGGGCTACCTGCTTTCGCGCCGCGCCTTCGCCCACTTTAAGAAGCGCCTCGACCATTCCGAATACGGCGGCGCGCCCCTGCTGGGAGTAAAGGGCGCCTGCATCATTACCCACGGATCGTCGAACAACAACGCCATCAAGAACGCCATCCGCGTGGCCGCGGAGTTTGCCCGCGGCGGCGTGAACGAACGCATCGAAAAGGAAATTGCCGCCTACGCCGCCAAGGCCGCGCCCGCTGCGGCCGCTAAGAGCTGACCGTAGCGCTGGCGTCTCGTTCGTAGCGCCGGCGTCTCGCCGGCTGTGCTTGTGGCGCGGCCGCCAAGCCCTGCGAGGCCGTGGCTTTCTCCCGCGTGCGCTATCATGAGCGCCGCATGAACGCCGCCTCCAAGGCCGTCGCCTTCCTGTTTCCTGGCCAGGGCTCGCAGCAGGTGGGCATGGGCCGGGACTTGGCGGAGCGCTACCCCGCCGCCCAGCAGACCTTTGAAGAAGCCGACGCTGCCCTCGGCTACGCGCTGTCCGCGGTGTGCTGGGAAGGTCCGGAAGAAAAGCTGAAGATGACGGAGATCACGCAGCCCGCCATCCTCACGGTTTCAGTGGCGGCGTGGCGCGTGCTGGCCGAGCGCGGCGTAAGTCCGGCATTCGTCGCCGGCCACAGCCTGGGCGAGTACTCCGCGCACGTGGCTGCGGGCACGCTCAGCTTTGCCGATGCGGTGCGCACGGTGCGCAACCGCGGACGCTACATGCAGGAAGCCGTGCCCGCAGGCGAGGGCGCCATGGCCGCGATCCTGGGCATGCCGCTCGACGCCGTGCAGCAGGTATGCGCGGAGGTCGCCCAAGGCGGGGTCGAGCCCGGCGTGGTCGAGCCTGCGAACATCAACTCGCCGGAACAAATCGTGATTTCCGGAAGCAAGGCGGCCGTGGAGCGCGCCGCCGAACTCGCGAAACAACGCGGCGCCAAGCGCGCCGTCATGCTGCCCGTCTCCGCTCCCTTCCACAGCTCACTGATGCGCCCCGCGCAGGAGCGCCTGGCCGCCGACCTGCACACGCTGGCGTTCTCCGACCCGCGCGTCCCCGTGGTCAACAACGTGGACGCCGCCGTCACCAAGGCCGCCGAACCCGCGCGCGACGCCCTCATCCGCCAGGTCACGGGCGCGGTGCAATGGGTGCGTTCTATGCGGGAACTGATCGCGCAGGGCGCGGGCACGTTTGTCGAAGTCGGCCCCGGCAAGGTGCTCTGCGGCCTGCTAAGACAAATCGACCGCTCGCAAACGAGCATGAACGTGGAAGATGAGGCGTCGCTGGAAAAGACCTTGGGCCTCTTATCGGCGAGGCCTGGTTAGTCCAAACGCTGGGGTGGTCAGAGGAACCGCTTGAGCCGGGCCCGATTCAGTAGCATTCCAACGCGGCCGCCGCGGGTGACGCTAGCGATGAACGGCGCTGGGTTTCCACGCGCGAAGGCTTCCATCTTGGAGAGCGCCCCGACAAATGCAGCAGCCATCTCAGATGCCTGAAGGTTGCCTGCGGTCAGCTGAAACATCCGCACTCTAGCCTTGGCTACCGCTGTAAGTTCGATGACGCGCTGCTGGATTCTCTTGTCTTTGGTGAGAACGAGCCAACCTCGGGTTCCTACTGCCCCAAGCCACTCAGCGTCGGTGGCTGCGGGCGCGAAGTGATCGTCGTGAATCTCCACGCTGGCGCCAGCGGCACGCAGCGCATTGGCAATCGAATATCGGCCGAGCGAACGATCCAGGAAGAAGGTGGTGGGTGTGGTGGACAAATCCCTCATAGGAGGACTTCAGCAGCAAGTGAAGGGGGGACCCCAACGAAACAAATCACCCGGGCGGGACGCCCTGGGCGATCAGGCAGCGTCACGTTGCAGCTCGCAGCGGATGGCCTCTTCGATCTCGAGCCGCTGCCGGCCGTAGTCCTTGGCCAGATCGTCCACGGATTCACCGCCCTTGTAGCGGTCGGCGACAATGGCTGTCCGGATGCCTGTGCCCGCCAGCACCGGCCGTCCAAAGGCGATCAGCGGATCAATCACCACAGCTTTGGGTTCTTCGCCCAAGCGCTTACGGGTAAACGGGTACAAACGTACAGCAAGTCCGGATGGGTCGCGGTCGATGCGTCGCAGATGCGCCTGGAGCAACTGCCGGATCGCGAGCTGGCCTTCCCGCGTGATGTTGATAAGCTGACCGTATTTCTGCACAAAGATATCGAGGCCGTCGGTTTCCAGGTCCTGGTCAGCCAGTGGGTGCCGGACCCCCAGCTTCCTACGCAGATAATCGATGGCAACCCGAACCTGATCCAGCGGGATCTGGTGTTCGCGGCGGAGCGCGTCCAGAACGTGGACCTCTACCAAATTGACGAAGGAGAGCACGGGAGGGCGATGCTGCGGCAGAGCCACAAGGGGCCTGAAGTATTTTTGCCCTGCGCGGGTCGGATACGGGCGTCCCGCAACCCAGGATCTCAGTGTAGGGCGCGGCATCAAGAGATACTGCGCTGCTTCCGAAACGGTGTACGCAGGAAGGCCGCGCGGGTCCTTGTTCCCGTAGATTCTGAAGCCATTCTCCTTCACAAGCCGAAGTATAGCACTGAGGGTACGGCTCGACTCTGGCTCAGAACGGCGGAAACGTCAGGCTCTTGTCTTTTTTCTCCACCCACACGCGCGCCTTCTGCGCCCGCTCATTCACCACGACCTCGACGATGACCCCGGTGGAGTTGGCCGGCGAGTGGGAATCTTCGATGCGGTAGCTTTGGATCAGTCCCCATTCCCCGCCCGGGCCCCAATCGCGATAGAAATCGCCGTACGGATAGTCCTTGTAGCGCTCGCGGTGCTGCTTCCAATCGGGATCGGCAAGCCAGATGCCGTAGGCGGTTTCGTAGTCCTTGGCTTCGAGCGCGCTGAAGAAGCGGCTCACCACGCGCTCCTCCGGCCAGTGGCGCAGACGGTAGCCGGCCGCGGCCAGCGCCGCTACCAGCAGCACCGCGGCCAGCGCCAGCAGCTTCTTGCGCCGCTCGCGCGCGGGATCGTATTCCGGAGCGTCGAGCAACGACATCGGGAGAGAGTATGGCACAGGTGGGATTGAATCATTGAGTCATTGAATCATTGGAGTGGCTCGTACCGTTGATTCCTCTCCGAAGGCCGTTTTTTCAATGATTCAATCGCTCAATGATTCAATGTTTTCACAGGGTCCTCTTGAACAGCGCCGTCGCGCCCAGCGTCATCAGCAGGCTGAACACCCCGAGATACGCCAGGTCGCCCCAGATGGCGGCGAAGCCGGCGTCTTTCAGCAGCAGCGCCTTGAAGCCGTGCACGGAGTAGGTAAACGGATCAATCCAGGCCAGGCCCTTCAGCCACCAGGGGAAGGAATGAATGGGATAGATGGCGCCGCTGGGGAAGAACAGCAGCGTATTCAGGATGCCGAACATGGCGCGCGGCACCAGCGGGTCCTGCACGCGGGCCATCAAGAAGAACATCATGGAAATGAACGCGAACGAGGTAGCGGCAATCATGGCCAGCAGCCAGAGCATCTTCGCGGGATGGAACACGCCGCCCACGCCCGCCATCAGCGACCCCAGTACGGTGAGCACCAGGCCGGCAATCATGGCCTTGAGCGCCCCGGCGGCGATGAAGCCGAAAATCAGCTCCAGCTTGGTGATGGGCGTGACCAGATAGCCTTCGTGCACGCCGCGCGCCTTGTCGTCAATGTAGACGATGCCCCCGCCCACCATTACGGAGACGAACATGGCCAAGGCAATCGAGCCCGGCAGCAGGTACTTGGTGTATTCCACGTAGGGATAAAGCTCGACCAGGTCGAGCGCGATGCGGCCCACCAGGCGGGGCTCGACCTCGGGACGGTTGAGCGCGGCCACCAGCTCGGCAAACTTGGACTCCAGCGCGCCGCTCATGAAGTTGTCGCTGTTGTCCACCACCAGCGCGATACGCGGGCGGTTGGCCTCGTACACCCGGCGGGAGAAATCCGGCGGGATGACCAGCGCCGCTTCCACCTTGCCGTCGCGCAGGTCGAGCACCGCCTGGCGCTCGTCGTGGTAATAAACCGGGACGAAGGTGCCCACGTTGGCGCGCACCGAGTCAAAGGCCTGCCGCACCTTGAGCGCCTGCGGGCCGCCGTCGTAATCCACCACCGCCACCCGCGCGTCGCGGATCTTGCCGCCGAAGGCGTTCCCCAGCACCACCAGTTGCACCAGCGGGAACACCATGGCCACCATCATGAGCGCGGGCGAGCGGAAAAATTTCCGCATGTCGCGCTCCACGATGGCCAGCATTCTGTTCATACGTGAACTCCAAACTGGATGATTGACGATTGAATCATTGAGTCATTGAATCATTGAATCATTGAATCATTGGAGTGGCTCGTACCGCTGGTTCCTCTCCGAAGGCAGCTTTTTCAATGATTCAATGATTCAATCGCTCAATGATTCAATCCCTCAATGATTCAATCCCCTCATCCTCCTCCAAACAACGTCCCGGTATAGACAAACGCCTTCTGCATTTCGTCGCGGAGCTGGCGGCCGGTGTAGTGCACGAACACGTCGTCGAGCGTGGTGTTCTGCACGGAGAGCGACTTCACCTGCACTCCCTCGGCCAGCGCCATGCCCACCAGTTCGGTGGTGGTCAGCGAGCCTTCATCGGACAGGATGCGGTACATGCCCGCGCCCTCGGGCTGAACGGAATGCACGCGGCCCAGCTTCCTCAAGCGCTCTTCCCAGAGGGCGGGAACGTGGCTGAACTGCACTTCGATAACGTTCGAGCCCGGCACGGTGGCCTTGAGCGCGGCGGGCGAGTCCAGCGCCACCAGCTTGCCGTGGTCCACGATGGCGATGCGGTCGCACAAGCGGTCGGCTTCGTCCATGTAGTGGGTGGTGATGAGCACGGTGAGCTCCCGCCGTTCCTTGATGGCGGTGATCATCTGCCATACGGCCACGCGCGACACCGGGTCGAGCCCGGTGGTGGGTTCATCCAGAAAGAAGATGCGCGGACTGTGCACCAGCCCACGCGCGATTTCCAGCCGCCGGCGCATGCCTCCGGAAAGGTTCTTGGTGGGGCTGGAGCGCCACTTCGCCAGGTCCACCACTTCCAGCAGCTCGTTCACCGATTCCCGGCGCTGGCGCGCGGGCACGCCGTAGAGCTTGGCGTAGATTTGCAGGTTTTCCTCCACGGTGAGGTCGAGGTCGCTGGTCATGGCCTGCGGGATCACGCCGATCAGATGGCGGGCAGCATCGGGTTCGCGGCTCACGTCGTGTCCCTGGATGCGCGCCGAGCCGCTCGAGATCTCGATCAGCGTGGTCATCATGCGGATGAGCGTGGACTTGCCGGCACCGTTCGGTCCCAGGAAGCCGAAGATCTCTCCCTCATGCACCGCGAAGGACACGTCGTCCACGGCGGTGAAGTCGCCGTACTTTTTGGTGATGTGCTCGACCTCGATGGCCGGCGGGCAGCCGTCCTTCAAGCTTTCCCCGTTGCGCGGGCGTGCGAGGGTGTTCATGGCCTACTTCTTTCCCAGCAGCCCGCGGTCCACGCCCTGCGGGAGCTTGGCGCTGGGTACCAGCACTTCCGCCGTCATGCCCGGCACCAGCGTCTTTTTCGAGTTGTCCACGCGCACTTTGAGCACGATGGTGCGGATGTCGCGCTTGTTGCGGCTGACGTCGCGCTGGGTAGCGAAGTCGCCCTCGGCCGCCTTGTAGATCACTTTGCCCTCGAGCAGGTCCCCGGAGGGCAGCCGCACTTGGAGCGCGTCGCCGATGCCAATTTCGGTGGCGTGGGTTTCGGGAATGGCAACCCGCACCCAGGTGTCATTCAGGTCCACCAGAGTGACGATGGGCGAGCCCGCGCTGACCACTTCGCCTTGGCGCGCCACGCGGACGGAAATGGTTCCCGCCAGCGGGGCGGTGACGCGGGCATAGCCCAGGCGGGTTTCCGCCTCGGCGCGCTGGGCCTCCGCCTGCTCCACCTGCGAGCGGGTGGCGGCCACGCTGCTGGCCGCGGCGTGCGCCTGATGAGTGCGCGCCCGGGCGGCTGTCACTTCGGCCTCCAGCGCTTTGCCCATGTCTTCCAGCGCCTCCACGCGCGCCCGCGCCGCCTTCAGGACCTGTACGGAGCGGTCGCGCTCCTGCGCCGAGGCCACTCCCGCGCCGGCCAGCGACACGATGCGCTCGTTGTCCAGGCGAACGCGCTCCAAATCTGCGCGCGCCTCGGCAAGCTGCGAATGCGCCGACTCCAGCCGCGCCTGCGCACTGGCTACGCCGCTCGAGGTCTCACCCTGCGCCATCTCTTCGGTGGCCCGGCTCTCGGCCACGCGCGAACGCAGGCTGGCGACGCTGGCCGCGGCCGCGTCCCGCTGAGC
The DNA here is from genome assembly GCA_964644115.1 of uncultured Terriglobales bacterium. Lineage (GTDB taxonomy): Bacteria > Acidobacteriota > Terriglobia > Terriglobales > Acidobacteriaceae > CAZXVY01. The sequence continues at coordinate 8,918 of CAZXVY010000001.1, read as the reverse complement.
GGTCAGATCGTTGGCCTCGAGGAGTGCGATCAAGTCCCCGGCGCGCACCTCCGTGCCCTCCTCCACGGCCAGCTTCTCGATGCGTCCCGGCACCCGCGCGCTCACCGTCACCTGGTTGGCGTCCACCGTGCCGATCAGAACCAGGTCGCGGGAGAAGTCCGCGGTGGCGAAGTAGTAGAGCACTGCGGCCGCCGCCAGCACGGCCATGGCGATGCCGAACTTGCTGCGCGTGGACATGTCTTACCTCCGTTTCCGTTGCGCCCGCGGCGTCCGGCCGCCAGGCCGGGTGAACAGGGCCGCTGAAATCGTGTCCAGCACCGCCGCGCGACGCTGGGCGATGCGCCGGGGGGAGAGTGGATCGTCGCCCAGCATCTGGCGCAGCATGGGCGCGCTGCTGAAATAGAAAACGTTCATGGCCACCACCGAGACCACGAAGTGCTGTGGGTCCACCGGGCGGAACTCGCCCGCGGCAACGCCTTCGCGGAACAGCTCCATGAGCCGCCCCTGGATGGGGCGCAGGTACTTTTTGGCGATGCGTCGGATGTGCGGCGAGCCTCCGCGCCCGGCGCGCATCATCTCGCGCAGCACCACGCGGGGATAAATAGGCTCGCTGGCCACGTAATCGAAGTGCGCCCCCGCCCAGGCCAGCACCTTTTCGCGGGGCGGCAGGTCGCGGTCGAGAGCGCCGCCCACCGCTGCCGCCAGCCCGGAGAAAACCTGGTCAAGCACCGCTCCGTAGAGCGTCTCCTTGTTGCGGAAGTAGTAATAGAGCAGGGCCTTGTTGACGCCGGCGGCGCGGGCAATGGCGTCGGTGCGGGCGCCGGCCACGCCCTCGGCGGCGAACTCATGCAGGGCGGCGTGCAGGATGGCGGCGCGCGTCTGCTCCTTCTTCCCTCGGGGGCCGGGGCGGGAACGGGCGAGTTGGCGGGGCATGCGGTGCACTTAATTAACCAGTTAGTTAGATTATACACGGGCCGAAGCGGTTGCAGGAATATTTGCCTCCGCTGAGCTACCGGGAGTGCAGCGAGGCTCCTTGCGATTGTCATCCCGAGCAGCGCCCCGACCTTGGTCGGGGCGCCGCCGAGGGATCTTGGTTTTGGTTGGTCCCGGCACTTCCACGTTCTCGGCGTGCTCGGCGGTGAACGAGGTCTACCTACTTCAGACCTTCGACCACGTAGAGGTCGGAAAGGACGCGAGTGTAGCTGTAGGCTGACGTCTTCCCGTCAGGGGTAATCACCGCGAAGCGTTTGTCCAGCACTCCCGCCGAATCGTGAGGAAGATGCTCTCTCCAGGGCTCAAGCGTACCGGTGGCGAGGCTGAGGCGGTGCACGCGCAGTGCCAGCGGATCCAACGCGAACGAAAACAGATTCTTGCCGTCCGCGCTCCAGGCAATGGGCTCGTGATTGGCCGGTAGTCCGGCCAGCGAACGCCTGTCGCCGTTCGCCAGGGAGTAAAGGATCCACTTTTCTTCCGGGCCCCGCGCCACCAGCGTCTTGCCATCCGGGGAGACCAGGAACCCCACGACGCCTTCCGGCGTCACCGCCCGCGGGGCGCCTCCCTGAATGTCCTGCCGATAGGTGCGGATTTTTCTGCCGGGCTCGGTGCCCCTGAAGAGGAAGGCGCTGCCGTCGGGAAACCAGGCCCCGATCCCTACGGGCGCTACGTTGCTAAGCGGCAGTTCGCGCGCTTCGCCCGCTCCAATCGGCAGCAATGCGTACCTAACGGGCGAAACCGGAAACATGACCAGCGCCCATTTGCCATCAGGAGAAAAGCGCGCCCTGCCTCCCTGGCCCAGGCGGACAGGGGGCGAACCGTCCAGCTTGCGCAGGCAAACCGCATACATGGGGCCGGCGGCCGCCGCCCACTCGTCGAACAGAATGGCGGAGCCGTCGGGCGAAATGTCGGTCACCCCCGAGCCATCCAGCCAGCTCAAGTCCAGTGGGCGCGGCTGTCCGTCCGTGTAGGCCATGATGCGGTCACGCCAAGCTTCGCGCGTCAGCAGCACACGCCCGTCGGGCGCGATGTCGTGCAGCTTCAACCTTCCCGCGGTGCGGAGCACAACCCGCTCCTTTCCCTCGAGGTTCACGGCACGCAGCGACATGTTCGGGCCAACGTCCGACGCGGTGAACCAGATCTCTTTCCCCGAGGGATGCCACGCCAGTCCCTGTTGCGAACCTGCCCACTCCTGGGTCAGCCTCTTTTTGCCGCCGCCTCGATCGACCACGCTCACCCAGCCCCGATCGTCGTGGCGCACCGGATGGTCCATGAAGGCTACCCGCTGGCCGTCGGGCGAGACTCGGGCGTGACTGATGTAGCCCGACGTCTCAAACAGCAGCTTGCCCGCGGGAAACTCGAGCCGGTAGCGGTCGCCCACGTCCTTCACCACTGCGAAAGACGCCGCCCCGCCTCCGACGTCAGCGCCGCGCACATCCGGCACAAGCTCCCTGGGAGAACCGCCGGCCAACGGCACCGCAGACAGCGTCCCCGTCTGGATGCCGAAGCGAGACACCGTAGCCCGCTGGCCAATCAGTACCTCCCCGGAGCCGGAGACGGCATACACCACGCTCTCCTTCAGGCCCAGCGGACGCGACTCGGGAAACTCCAGCCGCGTGGTGAAGATCTCTGTCGGCCCGTTGTCCCACTGCGCGCTGTACACAACCGTCTGACCGTCAGGGGCGAAGCGCGCCGCCGAGATGTATCCGTCGCGAAAGGTGAGCCGCTGGAAGCGCGGCTGCTCGGCCACCGGCGCTGCCTGCCGGCCCGCAAGAAACGACAGGACGCCTAGCGCCGCCAGGGCGGCCATCGCCAACGCGGCCGTCACGGCTCGTCTGCTCACAGGGGCCCGCACCGCCTGTGCCCCCGTGGTGGAACTGCCGGAGAGACTCGCCAGGTCGAAGGCCAGGTCACTTGCCGACTGGAATCGTTCCTCGGGATTCTTCTCCAGGCAATGCCGCACGATGCGGTCCAATCCCGGCGGAACCGGTTTGCCGCTGGCGCTCAGATCCGGGGGCTCCTCCTTGAGGATCGAGGTCATGGTCTCGGCCGAGGTGTCGCGGCGGAAGGCGCGCTGGCCGGTGAGCATCTCGTAGAGGACGGCCCCGAAGCTGAAAATATCCGAGCGATGGTCCACCGGCTGTCCCCGAACCTGCTCCGGCGACATGTAGCCCACGGTGCCCAGCACCATGCCCGCGGCCGTGGGCGAAGTCTGGTCGTCGGCGGTCGCCGCCGTGGGCTCCACGTACGCCAGGCCGAAGTCGAGAATCTTTACCCGGCCGTCTTTCGAGAGGAACAGGTTGTCAGGCTTGAGGTCGCGGTGGGTCACTCCTTTTTCGTGCGCGGCTGCCAGGCCCTGCGCGATCTGCACCGCGTACTCCACCGCCTTGCGGGCGGGCACTGTGCCCTCGGTCAGCCGGGCGCGAAGACTGGCGCCCTCAACCAGTTCGGAGACGAGATAATGCAGGCCTTCGTGCGCGCCCACGTCGTAAACGGCCAGAATGTTGGGGTGGCTGAGCGCGGCGATCACCCGCGCCTCGCGCTGGAAACGGGCGAGCCGCTCAGCGTCCAGGGCAAAAGCCGCGGGCAGGACCTTGACCGCTACGTCGCGCCCCAGGCGAGGGTCGCGGGCCCGGTAGACCTCTCCCATGCCTCCCGCGCCGATGGCCGCGACGATCTCGTAAGGCCCCAGGCGGCTTCCGGCGGTAAGGGCCATGAGTGGACGGAAATTATACGGCAGGCAAGAGCAAACTGTTGCGTAACCTTTCCCCGGCGCCCGCGGTTTATGGTATGAGGGCTATGTTCCCGGGGAGAGCGCGTTGAAGCCTCCGAAGACGGAAGCGGACGAGCGGCTTCTGATCGAGGCGGCGCAGCAGGACCCGCGCCGCTTTGCCGAGCTCTACGAAGAGAATTTCGAGCGGGTGTACGCCTACGTGGCGCGCCGGGTGGAAAACCGCGCTGCCGCCGAGGACGTGACCTCCGAAGTCTTCCACCACGCCCTGGCGAACCTCGCGCGCTTTGAGTGGCGCGGCATTCCCTTTGTGGCGTGGCTGCTGCGCATCGCGCACAACCGGATGGCCGATCGCTGGCAGCGCGCCGGACGGGAGAGCGGCGAGCCCCTACCGGAGGTGGGAGATTCCACCTGGAAAGAAGTGGAGCTGCGCGCCCTGCTCTTCCAACTGGTGGACCGGCTTCCCGACGACCAGCGCCGCGTCATCTACTTGCGCTTTGCCGCGCAGCAGAGCATTGCAGAGGTTGCGCGGGAGTTGGGGCGGACCGAGGGCGCGGTGAAGCAGCTCCAGTTCCGCGCGCTGGAGAACCTGCGCGCCCGCATGAAGGAGTCCCATGGCTAAGCGCTCTTTCGTGGACCAACTCGACCAGGCGGTGCAGGCCATGCTGGCCAGCTCGGATTCCATGCCTCCGTCGCGGGACCCGGAACTGGGCGAGTTGCTGCGCGTGGCTGCGGACCTGCGCGAGCTGCCGCGCGAAGAATTCAAAGCACGACTGAAAGCTGATCTCGAAAGGAAGGCATCTATGACTACTGCAACGACTACTACAACGACGCACTACGTCCCCAAGGGCTTTCACAGCCTGACGCCGTATCTGATCGTGAAGGGAGCGGGCAAGCTCCTCGACTTCTGCCGCGCGGCCTTTGGCGCTGAGGAAAAACTCCGCGTTCCGCTGCCCGACGGCACGCTTCAGCACGCCGAGGTGCTCATCGGCGACTCGATCGTAGAGATGGGCGATGCGGGCGGCCAGTGGGCGCCCCTGGCAGCCGCTCTCCACCTCTATGTTCCGGACGCCGACGCCGTGTACCAGCGCGCGCTGGCCGCGGGCGCCACTTCTCTGTACGCGCCCATGGACCAGCCCTACGGCGACCGCGAAGGCGGCATCACCGATCCCTGCGGCAACTCCTGGTACATCGGCACGCACCGGGCGACGGGGCTTGCCCCCGAAGGCTTCCGCAGCGTCACCTCGGGCCTTCAGGTGCGCGGATCCGGGAGGATGCTCGACTTCTTGAAACAGGCGTTCGCCGCGGAGGAGACCATGTGCGAGCGCACGCCCGAGGGCAACATTCTGCACGCCATGCTGCGCATCGGGGACTCGGTGGTGGAGCTGGGCGAGGCGCACGGCCCCTTCGGGCCCAAGCAGTGCGGCATCCATTTCTATGTTCCGGACGCCGACGCAATCTACGCGCGCGCGCTGGCGGCAGGCGGAAAGTCGCTCTACCCGCCCACCGACCAGCCCTACGGCGAGCGCTCGGGCGGCGTCGAGGACGCCTGGGGCAACCAGTGGTACATTGCGACGTACCTGGGTTAGTTGCGAGTACCGAGTACCGAGTTGCGAGTTCCGGGTACTGAGTTACTGAGTGCCCACTCAACTCGCAACTCGGTACTCGCAACTCGGTACTCGCAACTCAGCCTACCGGCTGTACCGGTTTCTTTTCTTCTCCGCGTGGCGCTCCAGCGCGAGCTGGATAAGGCGGTCAATCAGCTCCGGGTAGCTGATGCCAGTAGCCGCCCACAGCTTGGGATACATGCTGATGGAGGTGAAGCCGGGCATGGTGTTGATCTCGTTCACGTAGATTTTCTCGCCCCTGGGATCCATCAAGAAGTCCACGCGGGCCAGGCCGGCGCAGTCCACGGCCTGGAAGGCGCGCACGGCCAGGGCGCGCACCCGCTTCTGCTTGTTCCGGCTGAGGGGGGCGGGGATGAGGAGTTTGGAACCCTCGTCCAGATACTTCGCCGAGTAGTCGTAGAACTCGTGTCCGGGGACGACCTCGCCGGCCACGGAGGCGGTGGGCTGGTCGTTGCCCAGGACGGAGCACTCGATCTCGCGCGCCTTGCCGTGCTTGCCGCCTACGCCCTGCTCGACGATGATCTTGCGGTCGAACTCGGCGGCGTGGTCCAGGGCCGAGCCCAGTTGGTCAGGGTCGCGCACTTTGCTGATGCCCACCGATGAGCCCAGGTTCGCGGGTTTGGTGAACATGGGATACTTCAGTTTTCCCAGAATATTGCGCCGCACCTTGTCCGGCTCCTGCTCCCAATCCGAGCGCAGCACGGTGACGTGCTTGACGATGGGCAGGCCGGCGGCGGCGAACAGGCGCTTCATCACGTCCTTGTCCATGCCGCAGGCCGAGCCCAGCACGCCCGCGCCCACGTAGGCCACCTCGGCCAGTTCCAGCAATCCTTGCACCGTGCCGTCTTCGCCGAAAGTGCCGTGCAGCACGGGAAAGATCACGTCCACGTTGATGGCGTTGTCGGCCACGCGGCGGGCGGGCGCATGGCTCTCCAGGGGCGTGAAGGAACTGGCATCGCCGCGCGGCACGGGCGGCACGATGATGCTCGAGCCCTTGGCCAGCACCGCGGCCGGGGCGGTGGCTTCAGGGTCGCCCGCGCGCAGGCGCCGGGAGGACTCGCGGCTGCCGCGCAACAGCTTCTGGGCATGCGCCGCCGCCACCCAACCGCCTTCCTTGGTGATGCCGATGGGCACGATTTCGTACTTCGATTTGTCCATGGCGTCCATCACCGACGCCGCCGACAGCAGCGACACCTCGTGCTCGCTGCTGCGCCCCCCAAACAGCACGCCGACCCGGAGTTTCTTCATCCAAACCATTCTAACTGGACTCTGCACTCTGGACTCTGTACTCGCAACCGGGCATAATTCCAACCCATCGCAGCCGGGCCCATTTCATCCTCACTGCGCGAAGGAGATGCCATGGCACTGCTTCCGATTCAACGCCTGCTGGTTTGCACCCTTGCCCTTTTGCTGGTGAGCGTGCCGCTTCCCGCCCAGGAACCCGGCCCGCCGCCCATTGACTGGCAAGACGGCCCCACGGTGGGCCAGTTGGGCGACCTGGCCGAAATCAAGGTTCCAGACGGCTATCGCTTTGCCGGCAAGCAGGGCGCGCAGAAATTCATGGAACTGGCCCAGAACCCGACTTCGGGACGCGAGTTGGGCATCCTCGTGCCCGCGACCAAGAGCGAGGAGGACTTCTGGTTCATCATCTTCGAGTTCGACGACATCGGCTACGTGAAGGATGACGAGAAGGACAAACTCGACGCCGACTCCATCCTGGAATCTTTCCGCGAGGGCACCGAGTCCGCCAACCAGCTCCGCAAGGAGCGCGGCTGGCCCACCATGGAAGTGCTGGGCTGGCAGCAGGCCCCATTCTACGATCCCAAGACCAACAACCTTACCTGGGCGCTGCGCGGGAAAAGCTCCGACTCCACCACCGAGTCCATCAACTACTCGGTGCGGCTGCTGGGCCGGAAAGGGGCCATGAGCGTGGACCTGGTGATGGGCCCGCACCAGACCACGGCGGTGGTGCCGCAGTTCGAGGGACTGGTTTCCGGCTTCTCCTACCAGTCCGGGCAGACCTACTCTGAGTTCAAGAGCGGCGACAAGCTCGCCGCCTATGGCCTCACTGCGCTGATTGCAGGCGGGGCGGGCGCCGTCGCCCTGAAGACTGGACTGCTGCAGAAGTTCTGGAAGCTGATCGTGGCCGCGGTGATCGCGTTGATTGCCGGCATCAAGAAGTTCTTCGGTTCCATCTTTCGTCGCGGCGAAACCACCATCTCCCACGACCAGGTCCCGCCTCCGCCCAGCGCATGACCGAGCTGCAAGGGCTGTTCCTGGTCCTGTTCGGGGTGTATCTGATGCACTCCCTGGTGTGGGTGGAGCCGGAGGCGGTGGCCTTCCGGCAGGGACTGCGCGGCCACGGGGTAGCGCGCGAAGGACTGCCGCTGCCCGCGGTGCGGCGCAAGGGCGTATGGGTGGCGCCGCTGCCTCCTTTGGGCGGAGCGCTGGTGTGCCCGCCGTATCCCCTGATGGTGTCGCCCGAGGGCGCTTCCGCCTGGCGGCTCGAAGGGCCGCCCTCGGAGAACGTGGGCGCGGCCCCGCCGCTCTTCTTCGGTTTCGAGGAGATGACCCGCATTGACCTGGCGGAAACCAGCATCCGGGTGGCCGGCCAGGCATTCGTCAACTCGTCTTCGCCGGTTCTGGCCAGCCGGGCCGCCCACCTGCTGGCGGAACTCCGCAGTCGCGGCCCGAAACAGCGCGCGGCGGCGATCGAGAAGGAACTCGCCGCCCGCTTCAACCTGCGCCGCATCGAGGAACGGCTGGAAGCCTACCGGGCCGCGTCTCGCGGCGTCCGCTGGACCAGCAATTTGCTGTTTCTGGCGTTTTGGGTGGCCCTCCCCGTGCTGGCCTGGAAGCCGGGGTTGCTGATCTCCTGGCCTCTGGCTCTGGCCCTGGTGCTGCCGCTGCTGGCGCTGACGGCGCGCCGGCTCTGGATCGCGCACCGCGAGCTGTATCCCGACCTCAGCGAGTTGCGCTGGCGCGCGGTGATGACCGCGGCGCTTTCGCCGCTCTCCGCCATGCGCGCCAACGACGAATTGCTGCACCCGCTGCTGGTGGAGTTCGATCCCGTGGCCGTGGCCCGCTGCGTGTGTTCCGACAGCGCGTTTCGCCGCCTGGCTTCCCAGTCCGTACGCAGCCTGCGCTTTCCCCTGCCCGGGGAGATGCCGGACAACGACACCGGCCACTTCCAGGTGCGGCAGTGGTTCGCCGCCCGGCAAAGCGCGGCGCTGGAGGAATTTCTTTCCCAGCAAGGAGTGGACCCGAATACTCTGCTCGCTCCCGGGCGTGAGTCCGGCTGCTGCCTCAGCTACTGTCCGCGCTGCTGGGGCCAGTACGTGGCGGCGTCAGGAATGTGCGCTGGTTGCGGGATCGCGCTGGCGGCGTTTCCCGCTGCGGGCTCTCCGTAGAGACGTCGCAAAGCTCACCACAAAGGACACCAAGGTTTCACGAAGGTGCTTAAGGGAAGGGTAGCAATCGTCAATCGTCAATGTATCAATCGTCAATGGCACAGTTGACGCGCGTGGGCATCCAGCGAATAATCTCCCGCCATGACCGAGACGCCC